>JAOZUU010000506.1 GCA_029938515.1 Desulfobacterales bacterium
TTTTATTTGTTGAAAATGAAGAACAGTTGGATAAATATCTGGAAGTAAGAGAGAACACGCCTACGATTGATAAAGCCATTGTATTTGATCCGGAAGGTTTACATGAATTCGCGGATGATCGAGTCATGATGATCGAAGACCTATATGAATTGGGTCGAACCTATTATAAGGATCACCCTGATCTCTGGGACCGCGAAATCGATAAAACTAAACCTGAAGATCTAATGGTGCTGATATACACATCCGGTACGACCGGTCCACCGAAAGGATCGATGATAAGTCATCTCAATTCTATGTACCAGATTGAAACATTCGATAAAATTCTTGAAATCAATGATAAAGATGAGCAGCTTTCTTTTCTCCCCCTTTGTCACATACTGGAAAGACTTCTTTCAATTCTAATACCTTTGAAATCCTGTGCCACCGTCAATTTTGTGGAAGGACCCGATACCGTTCCGGAAAATATCAGGGAATTATCGCCAATCATATTTATAGCTGTTCCACGAATCTGGGAAAAATTCTATGCCGTTATTCAGCTTCAAGTCAAAGATGCAACCCGTTTTGGTAAATGGGCTTATCATCTCGCTGTAAAAATAGGTGAACAGGCTTCCTCTTATAAAATTAAGCGAAAACCGATCCCACCTCTTTTATCTGCCGTTTACTGGATTGCCAAAAAAACAGTATTAGATAATATCTTACGTATGATGGGTCTGGACAGGCTTAGATGGGCCGGGACAGGGGCCGCCCCTATCTCACCCGATTTAATAAGATGGTATATATCCATGGGAGTAGAAATGTTTGAAGCCTATGGACAAACGGAATGCTGCGGAGTTGCCACTGCAAATATCATTGGAAATTCAAAACTGGGTACGATTGGTCAGGCAATTCCTGGTACCGACATCAAGATTTCCGGTGAAGGAGAGATCCTGATAGAGAGCCCCAGCGTCTTTCTCGGTTATTTGAACCAGCCCGATAAAACCGCAGAAACTGTCGTTGATGGGTGGCTGCACACAGGTGATGTGGGAAAAATGGACGACGAAGGGTTTGTCACCATCACAGATCGTTTGAAAGATATCATCATTACCGCAGGTGGAAAAAACATCTCTCCCAGTGAGATTGAAAACCAATTGAAGTTTTCACCGTATATCACCGATGCCGTTGTTATTGGCGATCGCAGAAAATACTTAACCTGTCTCATTCTGATTGACCAGGAAAATGTTGAAAAGCATGCCCAGGATAACGATATTCCATATACCAATTATGCCAGTTTGTGTAAAGCCAAAGAAATTACCGAACTGATATGGGAAGAAACGGTAAAAGTAAACAAGCAATTCGCCCGGGTGGAACAAATCAAGAAGATACGATTGATCGATCAACTCTTAACTGCAGAAGATGATGAACTCACACCCACCATGAAACTGAAACGAAAATTTGTCAACAAAAAATATGAGGACTTAATCGTGTCGATGTACCAATAATGAAAAGGAGGTGAAGATGACAGGATTTACATGATTTTCAGGATAGTTATAACCTGCTCTATTTGAGCGTTAATTCCGCTGGAAGCGGGATTGATCTTGTCAAACTTTTAAAATTTTAATTGAAAAAGGAGGAGGAGATGAAAGGTAGAAAACTTTTGAAAATGTTCTTATGTGTTGTTACTTTGCTGGTCATGGTCGTTGCGGTTCAAGCTGGAACCCGGGGTGTCTCGAAAAACCAAATTGTCGTTGGGACTCATACTGCTCTTAGCGGACCCGTTGCCGGTTGGGGAATTGACGCAACCAACGGCGTCAGAATGCGCTTCGATGAAGCCAACGAAGCCGGTGGAATCTATGGGCGTAAGATTAAATATATTGTGGAAGATTCACAATACAGAGTGCCCATCGCAGTTCAAAAAGCCAATAAACTGGTTAACCGGGATAAGGTCTTTTTTCTGATTGCAAGCATCGGCACTCCTATGAACAACGCTATCTTTCCAATGTTGAAAAAGAAAAATGTACCGAATCTGTTTCCTTTCACAGCGGCGCGGTCCATGTACGAACCCCTTACCAAACTAAAATTTGCCAATCTGGCACCGTACTATGGTAATGTGAGGGCAGCAGTAAAGTATTTTGTGGAAGAGAAAGGCAAAAAACGTGTCGGCATGATGTATCAGGATACCGATTTTGGTCTTGAAACTGCCGAAGCCGTAAGAGATCAATTAAAAGAAATGAACATGAAGCTTGTAGCTGAAACAACTCACAAGGCGTCAGAAACCAATTTTGTCGGGGCTATTAACAAATTAAGGGACGCAAAATGTGATGTGGTCTTTTTGGGGACCATCATCAAAGATACTATCATCTCTGTGTCAACCGCACGAAAAATGGGATGGAATGTTGATATGGTGGGCCAGACTGCCGCCTGTAACTATGTAATTCCGCTGAAAGGTCTGAAAGGGGTAGAAGGGTTATACGCCGTAACTTCAATCCCGATTATGTATGAAGAGCAGGCAACCGGGAAAGCAAAAACATTCTTCGAGAACTATAAAAAACGATTTGGCAAAATGCCTTCAGAAGTTGCTCAACAAGGCTATTTCAGTGCGGATCTTGCTGTTATTGCCCTGCAAAAAGCAGGAAAGAAACTGACCCTGAATAATTTCCTCAAAGCCCTTGAAAGCATCGAAGGATATCAGCATCCTTTTGGTGGACCTATTATCAGTTTCGGACCCGAAAAGCACCTTGGGTCTGATGAATCTATATTACTCCAGGTCAAGGATGGAAAATGGGTTTCACCAACCGGCAAAAAAATGGTTTTGGGTTACTAACCACAACACCTGATCCCCGAAACATTGGGGATCAGGCGTTTCCAGGTAATCTAACAGCTATACAGTGTCTGAATCACGCCA
>JAOZUU010000056.1 GCA_029938515.1 Desulfobacterales bacterium
ACCCTGGCTGGGAACATCAACTGCTGTCTCCACCGCTGCCGTCGACGGCACATCTATATCCGGCGACGGTTCATTCTTTTCCTGGCTCAAAAGATCATCTGATTCGGTTTCCATATCGACCCTTGTGCTTATCTCCTCCTGGGGCTCGACCAGCGATACCGATTGAAAATCCGACGCCATCGCCTCGTCCTGGTTATCCGACGAGACATCTGCTCTGGTGATTGTAATAACGTGTGAACATGATCGACATATAAACCTGACTTTATCTTTTTTCAGAGAACCCTTTGTCCGGTATTTCTTTCCGCACTCTTCACAAATGAGAATCATGATTTCACTCCTTGCATTTCGGTGATGGCCTGTATATTTATCCTTATTTTTCCAGAACCATTTTACGCACATTATTTAACGCTTCTGGGTCCGGCGTTACAAATCCCTCCAACTTGGCTGCTTTCAGCACCTTGCCACCTGCCGGTAGACCTAACAGTGCCTCCTGGATACGGACGGCCACATCAGCCGAAACGCTTTTGTGAACAGTAAACACCCAGTTAGGAAGCCAGCTGGTTTCAACCAGTACCTTGATTTTTTCGGGTTCGATCACTTTATCCACCCGGTGAAGAGCCGATTCCCTGATAAATCCAGCGTCTGATTTTTTGGAATAAACATCGAAAATAACATTTTCCTGTTTATTACCGTCAGCCTCATTCATGATCATATCGATTTCAACGCTGATACCGTTTTGGCTCAGAAAATCTTTTTGCGAAATATACCCTCCGGCGGATTGCAACGACACAATGGACACGCTTCTCCCTTTTAAATCCGCTATCGACTTGATACCACTATCAGACCTGACGATAATAATACCCCGGAACCGGGTCCCTTGCTTCCCCTTGCTGGCGATGGCTAGCGGCCGTACCTTTTCTGAAACCCTGGCGTAAACGACCGGATTCTGATAACTTAAAAGCGCTTTTCCCTTTCTGACCATATCGATATGATTTGAGAAATTTTTCGGCATGGCAAATTCCACATCGATTCCGGTTTCATCAGCAATATAGTCCGCCAGGGGGCCGAACCTCTCCAGGATGACGATGGGAAAAAATCGGGGTAACACCGCAAAGTGATACGTTTTGTCGGCGATACTGATGGATACCGATAAAAATAATATCGATATAACCAAAAGTCCGATAATGACCTGGCTGTATTTATTTCTCATTGTTTTCCCATATGGAAAATAAAACAGATTAATGACCCCTTGTTTCGGTTATCGAACTGTCAGACCAACAGGTAGTGAAAGTCACTACCGTGTTTTCATGAGACAACATCTTCCGATTCAATCTCGACGAAATACTGACCTTTATCTTTACCTTCCCTGATCCGGGTCACATTCCGAACGACTGATTTTGTCCGGACCATGGCCCATCCGGTATAAAAAATCATATCGTTAAGCATGTCACCATTTTTTATCTTATTGAGTTTTTTATACTCTTCTGATGAAATTAACATACCGAGACCATGGTCGGAAGAATCCTTTAGCCGCACCAGAAGAGAATTTTGTTTACCATTTTCATCATTCAGCCTCAATTCAGCCGAAATCAACTGGGGCCTGATAGATATTTTTTGCTCCGGTGTCCAACCGTTTTTCCGTTCGAGCATCTCAACGATGTCCATGACGACAACACCCTCTGCATCCCCTGAATCATTTTGTGCTTCAGTCGCCTCCACCTTTCTTCCCTGCTCGAAAAAATGCTTAATTAGCGATTCAATATCCTCCTGGATACCCGGTACAAATTGGATATCGTCTCTTGACAGAATCCTTTTGATCTGTTCACTCTGATAGGTATCTTCCGGATTTTCAACCACCACGCTTGCACTGGTATCGTCCCATTCCAACGGGACCCACCCCTGAGAAAGAAGAGCCTCTTCCTCTAATGTAGACACGATTCCCTTCGGCGGAGTAAGAGTGTCATCAAATTTGAAAGCAGGGCAATTATGGTAGTCGGACAGGGCACGAAGCAACCTGTCCTTATCAATATAGCTGTTCGTAATCAGGATGGAAAAAAGGCTTTTCTCCTCTTTATATGAAAGGACCAGTGCCTTCCTTAACTGTTCATCAGTTAACCGGGTACGACGGGTCATATAAACGGATCGGGGTTCCGCCATAAAACGACTGACAATCATGTCATACATTTTCGCCATATTTTCGTTGTCAGGGTCCAGGCCCTTTGCCTTTTTAAGCAGGCCGACGGCAGAGGTATACTGGGACCGATCGGCAATTTCCTTCCCGAAAAGCGCGGTTATCTCAGACAGTTCATCTTTCTGTAAATTAAATTTGTCGATAACCAATGACACTTCCCTGCCAACCCGTCCGTAAGGGCAAATGGTCATCAAAAAATCAATAATAGGCGGGATGACAGTTCCGAATGAGTAACCAATACTAAACAACATAGCATACTCATCCGCCGCTTCTTCATACAGCCCCTTTTCAAGGAATACAGAAGCGCGATCAAGGATGGGCGCGACATCCTTCTCATCGAGTGCATGCGCCTTGATATGATCCAGCGATTCACCGGAAAGCTCGCTTTCTTCAGTGCCTTCAAGAGAATTATCAGACATGGTTTTTTTTATGCGCGCAATGTTCTCATTTATCTCAGCTATCATTTCCGAGTCTTTGGGTCCATCTCCGGAAAGAGTTTTTTCGTAGGCGGCCAAGGCCTCAGCAAAAAGCCCCATGGACTCATATACCTGGGCCTCGGAAAGGCTTGTTTTTAATTTGTCGTTTATAGTCATGTTCTTCACCCGTTAATCACTCCCGCTAAGACCTGGCTAAGTTCTTTTATTTGAATCGGCTTGGTTAAATATGCCTTAATCTGTCTTAAAAGTTTGGGTTCAATACCATCATAGCCGCTGGCGTCAAATCCTGACAATAAAACTACTTTTGCTTCGGGATCAAACTCAAGAATCTGCCGTGCAGCTTCGACACCGTTCATGCACGGCATGTTGCGATCCATCAGGACCGCATCCGGCCGGTTGTGGCGATAAGTTTCAATCGCCGTCTGACCGTTATCGGCGGTAATCATTCGATAACCTATCAGGGTCAAAAGATCAACAATGGCCGGTAACAGCGCTTTGTCATCATCTACCGCCAGTATCGTTTCACCCTGGCCAGGCTTAATTTTTCCGATAGGTGTTTGGTTTGTATACATTTTAAACTCCATCTTATTATTACATGAAAAAACGACCGATGCCCCTTTTCACAGGTTTCTGCTGTTTCATCTTGGGAACGATGATATCGCATTGCAGACGTATCATTGCCGCTGATACGCTAGGCTGCATGATCACCCAAAGAAGACCTAAAGGACATTTTCGAATATAGATACGGTAGCACTCGAAAAGGAGATCTGCCTCCTCGACCCTATCAAACAGTAAAAGCGGCATTTCAAGGTCTGCCTCCTTGAAATCATCCAATTCCAGCCTTGCTAAATCCTGAAATACGACGCTCCTTTCAGATGAAACAACCAAAACTCCTAATACCCCAGCAATACTAAATAAATCGTCGATTAAACTTTTCATATCATACAATCTGGTTCAATCTTATTTTGAAAGATTGCCGTTTAACCATCTTAATTTTAACCAATCCGTTCGGCGATACGGAAAACTCTGTCCCGCGGGCAGGTTTGCTCAACCCTTAGAACAGCTGATGGCGATCCAGGAATAAAAAGATTCGAATCATTTTCATTCTTTTGAATATAACCGCACTTAAGACGTCCGGCATTAAAAATATCACCAATTTTTAAAGCAAGCGTGACGGTATGCTCCCATCCATGATCACTGTCAACTTGACTCGAACCGAAACTCTTTCCGATCTCCTTTTGAATATCATGTAGCACTTTTGCGGGACGACCATTTTTCTGTTTGACTACCTTTTCTTCTGGCACAGACGGCTGCTTCGGGGAAGTGACGGTGATCTCATTCTGCTTTGATAATTCCCTAAGATCTTTTTCAGAGTTTTCGGTTTTATCGGAGGCGGCCTCATCCTTCAGGCGCATCGCCTCTAATAAAACAGCTTGCAGACCCACTCCAATTCTAGATTCAACCAAATCCGGACAACTGTTTTGAATACGGATATGGGTCTGTTCCAATGATATTATTTTTACAATAGCCTCTTCACCGTCAAAGCTACCGTAACGGGCATCAAACAACTTTCCCTTCTTGAAAAAAACGACCCCTTGCATATCAACGGCCTTACTATACACTCGAATCGTACAGGTCATCTCTTCCATTTCGGCGAGCTGCATAAAAACACCGACCGATATCCCTTTAATAACGCCTCCATCCGATTCCTTCTGCAACAATGAAAGAATTTTGTTGCCGATTTCATCGACGCTGAAGGGCTTACTGACAAATGCAACGGCACCACTTTTTCGGGACAGCCATTCCAGTTCATCCTGGCCATAAGCCGTTATAATAATCACGGGGATATCCGGATATTGGCCGGTCATACTCGAGAGCAATGCCAAACCGTTCATTTTTGGCATTCTAATGTCGGATACGACCACGGATACAGGTTCGTGCTTTAGGATTTCAAGAGCTTTTTTTCCATCATTGGCGTAAAGCGTAGAAAACTGCTCGCGGTATTTCTCCAGGCCTACCTTTAGCGACTCGAGCAATTCCTGATTATTATCGACGATCAAGACTTGCTTGATGCCGTCCTGCACCGATAGCTTTTCAGACACCATAACCTATCTCTGCCAATTCTTCTGGGTATTGAGAGCTCAACATCATAATTCTGGTTTCGAACCGCTTGGATTGGCCATCTTCGGCCGCCAGTTCAAGAGCAGATTCAAAAACCGCCTTGGCTACAATCTTCAGATCGACGTCGCCCCGATAGATAACTTTAGAGCCGTTATATTGAAATTCAGCCGCAAACGGATCCAGAAAGTCATATTTATCTGCTTTTTCAACAAACTTCTTCTTTAGAATTAAATCGAAATTGATGCCACGCGGATGTTTTTCGGACAACACAATTTTTAGCGACTTCAACAGGGATCCCAGCATGGGGTATATCCTACCGGTATCAAATGCCGACAGAACATTTTTATCACTTTTTACTCCGGTCGATGGTTGATGCGATAAAATTTCCTTTACATTAAAAACGCCTGATTTTTCCTTTGATAGATTTATTAGGGTGGCCAGACTTTCATCATTCCCCGGCAGTTCACTCGGTGAATTTTCAGTGATACTGGAAACACTATGAACTACTTTTCCGTCTCGGAAGAAAAGATAGCCCCCCTCAATATCATCAAATACCACTTCAATATAGCCCGATAATTTTTCGGCTTTCATTTTATTAATCAGCGCGGCAAGATCGGTAAAGTCCGATTTCAAACCTTTATATATCGATTTGGTTTGAAAAAGACTGGACCAGTAATACACATCTTTCGGATCGATTGCATAGACCGTAATATCAAAATTATTTCTGGGCGCGGATGCAACCAGTTTTTCAATTACGTCAGTCGTATCAAAACCATCATCCGTATCGGCCTGTAACCCGCCGCCAAGAAAATCAGAATTGTCAAAAAAAAGTATGCCGTCCATTGATGCAGACTTGAAATATATTCCACATGAACCGATAACCGAATGGTAATATTCGCACAACCTGTCAATATCGAGGTAATTACTTTTGAGCCCTGCTATAACGATTTTTCCCTTAGGAATAATGATCATACTTTTCTCCGGTCTTAATTCTCAATATACTGCAGCACATCCTCAGTATATATACTGGAATAATATTCTATAAATTCAAATAGCCCTTCTCTTTAAGCATTTGCATCATACCTTTCTGAAATGCGAGGCGCTTATCCTTCTGTTGAATTTCAACTGACAGCGCATCGATCAATTCGGCCACTCGCTGAATTGGAAAGATTGACCGTTCATGCCCCAGGTCGGCAACGGCATCATCAATCAGAATCGGTGCAATCGGGCCGACCATGCGGGCCATTGTGGTTGACAGAGAATTAAAAAAATCCTGGTCAAGAACTTTCGATCTGCTTTCGAGCGCTTCAATGAGCCTCATCTCAATCAGCTTTTCAACGCTGCCACGCAATTGTTCTCCGGGAACCTTCATATCCCGGGCAATATTTTTTATTGACGTTTTTCCATCCAGCGACACAAGAACCCTTACCATATCAATATTCAATGCAAATTCGGTCTGGTCGGTTTCAGCGGACAAATCGGATATTCTGAAGATTGTTCCTGAAAAATCATCCAAATTCATTGAGTTCAATTGGTTTGCAGGCATTGGATTCCCTCCCCCTCTACCGGTCTAATGCTTCCAGCACCCTTGTAATTTGTTCACGTAATTCGTTTACATCCTGGTGTAGCGAGGCCACATCCGCTTTTATATCATTAATTTCAGCATCGCTTGCCGTTTGATCCAACTGTTTTTCTGGTGAATGGCCAGCTTTAGGTCCCGCGATCTTCTGCTTCAAGACCTGAAATTTGTTAATTTCATCGATGACCAGGCGCTCTCTTTCCTGATATGGCATTTCGTCCGTGGCAATGACTTTTTCCATACCCTCATAAACGGAACTGAGAAGTCCCAACGCATCCTTATCGGAATTGGCTTTGCGCGCTTTTATATACTTCCCAAGAGAGGCAAGCATTTTAAAATAGGCCATTAAAACCAGGTCGCCTTCGGAACTATTCATCAGCTTTTCCGATTCGTCGATCAGCTTGTTCAGGGTTTGATCGTTGATCTCCCAGTCCATTGCAAGAAAGATGGCTTTAAGCTCCTGCAAAGACGATAAATAAATTTCGTTTGGATGCCACTTACCTTCTGAGGCCTCTGGAGTTGTTTCCTGGTCCGTATCCGTATCCGGGAGTCCATTTTTTTCCTTCATCCCATCGCTCTGATCGTTACTGGTCGTTTTCATCTGTATAGGCCTCCTACATGAGTGTTCTTTTAAGAGAAATCATGGTTATCTGTATCGCTTTCTTCAAGGTAGCGACAACATCATGACCCGTCATAGCACTGGCACCGAAACTCGGGGCTTTCAATTTTGAATTTAGGTCTTTCTCCATCTCTGCAAAGGACAGTAGGGGGACCCCCTTTTTCCCTAAATCCCTCTTGTTATACTGCATGACGATGGGGATTTTATAAAGATCCTTTTGATAGGCAATCAGGTTTTCCTCCAGGTTTTTTAGGGAAGAGATATTTTTCTCTCTTCGCACGGCCATGGAGTCAGCCACAAAAACGATCCCGTCCACTCCTCGTAATACAAGACGCCGGGTCGCGTTATACTTCACCTGGCCGGGAACGGTATACAATTGCGTCCGGATGCTGTACCCTTTAATTGTGCCGATATTGAGAGGAAGAAAATCGAAAAAAAGCGTTCGATCCCCATGGGTTTTGATCGTTACCATCTCATTTTGCATCTTGTGACGGATCCGATTGTAGATAAACTCCAGGTTGGATGTCTTTCCCCCTCTGCCGGGACCGTAATAAACAATCTTAGCCTGCACTTCTTTTTTCTTAAGATTGACAAATGCCACAATTTTTACCCCGTCTGGATGGCATGAATATGCTGCAATTATAAACGAAACAATGATAATTTAGCATTATTGTGCCGGTAACAGATCTCCTATTTTCGTTATGACCTCGGCCACTTTTAACCTTAAGAAGCCTAAAGAGACTTCTTTCCCGAAAATAGTCACCAGTAAATAGTCGGATAAGACCTTGCTGAAGTGAATGTTCGCTTTTTCACCCTTATGGAAAAGAAGCGAAAACTCATCTTCGCCAACGATATTGGCCATGGCATTCATGGCGCCATAATTGCCTGCCGCAAGTGCGGCCAGGGAATAAATGTCAGGGCCACTGTTTCCACTGTTCCGGTCAACGACAATGTTTCCAGCCATATCGATGAGCATCACACTGTGGACCCCAAGGTCGATCAAGTTTTCGTCTAATATCTGTTCGATCTCATCCAGTTGTTTCTGTTCGAGAATGTAAGACACTTAGTTTCCTCCTCTTTACCCTTGAGCGAAAGTCTGCTCATCATTAAAAAAATTTATCCGGGTGACTGATTACGGTTCGCCCTTTTTAACTGCACACAAACACTTGTTCCTTCACCGGTCCGGCTGTCGATAGCGATGCCTCCTCCCATGGCGGCCAGTAGCTTTCGAGCCAAAGGAAGTCCTAACCCTGACTTGCCCGAATCTTTCGAATAAAACGGGATAAACACTTTCTCCAGTTTATCTTTTTCGATGCCAGGCCCATTGTCCCGAACAACAAGCCGCAGATCATCTGATGAAAGTGAAGTGATCTCGATCAAGGGATCATCGGTTTGCATCAGTGCTTCAACGGCATTGGCAATCACGGCGTTAAATACCAGGTTGAGCACTTTGCTTTCCCCCAATATATAACAGGGATCGTCGGGCTCCTTAACCACCAGGCGTATACCTTCCCCTGCTAATTCTTCCCTTTTTTCCTGAACCCAATCATGCCAGAATGCATTGAAATTAATCGGTTGAACGCGATTAACAACGGATCGGCTGTATGTTTTCATCGATTCAAGCAGGCGCTGCTGCAGGGCAACCTGGCTAACCGCCCGCTCTAAAAATTCCGTTTTCTTGGCTTCATCGAACTGATCGTAATTTTCCAGCATCACTTCGAGGGTGATCTTCAGGGTACTCACCGAATTTCCCAGCAGGTGGCGGATATTCGATAAAGCCCGGTCGAAAAGTTCTCCCGATTTTAAATCCGTATCGGCAATTTGCGTCATTGATCCTTCCTGTCCTTGGAAAAAACCATCTGGTTCTGTTGAATTCTTTTTTTTATTGTATTAATGCAATAACTGAGCCAACCTAACATTAATATATTTTATCTTTTATATTCAATATATTAGGCTATACATTCCAGACGAAACAATCCTCAGCAGTCTTTGATAATGGCTTGATTTGAAATAAGTGATCCGTATTTGTAATCAGAATAGAGCAACCCGATAAGGCGGACGACTTCTGCTTTCGTAACGGCGGCTTCGTTAAAAAAACAAATAAGTTTCCGGAACTGTTTATCTTCATTAAAAAAGACCAGAAGGGCACTCTCGGACGACCTGATCCTTGCCGATTTTATTGATTATTGCTAATGACAGATCGATCCCGAAATGCCATTATAAGGGGTGAAGTAATTTCCAAAGGCTCAGAATATAAACCGGCAGATAGCATGCCAGGGTAAATCGCCATATGAAACCAGGGGAAATCACTCATCTGAGCGATGACGAAAATTATTGCGGACAGATACTAACCGGGTCTTACAGTGCCAGTCTAAAACGACACATTGCCGAAAGCATTCAGGCGTTTCGGCGCTTTGATCAAATCGGCACACCTGTCACTCCCTACATCGCTGCCTGGCGGGAGCACCAAAAAGCCATCTGGTACGAATTTGTCAGTCGGCATTTTCTCCGTATAATGGGTTGCGGGCCCTCCCAGGTTGCCCGGACCTTTCGGCATAGTGTTCTCGAACAGCGAATTTATAGGCATCAACCTACCAGACAGCGGATAGTCGAAAATATCATCAGCCCGGAGGACCTGGCCGGATCAAGGACCGATTATCGTCGCGAAGTCAAACGCAAAGGCATAACCGAAACGGTTTATAAGTGCCGAATAAAAAATGGGGATGTTATATGGCTAAAAGATCAGGCCATCATAGAAACGTACATGGAAGATCAAGTCTATCTTTCGCTTGGCTGTCTGACCATTGTTACAAAGGAGATGGAGGCCGATGAAGCCCGCAAACGAATGGAAGCGGCCCTTCGAAAAAGCGAAGAACGGTTTCGATACCAGGCGACCCATGATGATCTGACCGGCCTTTACAATACCCGCTATCTATACAAAGAACTGGACCGGTTGATTGAAGCCAGCCATTCTGAAAAACGGAAATTTTCATTGATTTTCCTGGATATCGACGACTTTAAAACCGTTGTGGATGCACATGGCCATTTAAACGCCAGTCAGGCAATCCGGGAAATCGGCGCTTCCATTCAGGCGGCCATTAAAAAACCCGCCTGTGGCGTCGCTTATGGCGGCGATGAATTCATCGTTGTGCTGCCCGATTTTGATAAGAGCCAGGCGCTGGATATGGCGGAACACATTCGCTCGCTGATGCGCCGGACTGTATACCTCACAAGTCGAGGTCTGGAAGTTAAATTGAAGGCCAGCTTCGGTGTGGCCACCTTCCCGGACGATGCTGATGATCAGACCGCCTTGATCGGACTGGCCGATCGGGCCATGTTCAGGGTTAAAGCCAGCGGCAAGAATGCCGTCAGGGATATCAAGACAATGTGATA
>JAOZUU010000057.1 GCA_029938515.1 Desulfobacterales bacterium
AGGCAAACGATGATTGCATTGGGCATCTGCCTTTTAGTCATCAGCGGTTGCGCCCGAATCAAAAAGCTGCCGCCACCAACGGCGGAAACCGCCCTGGTTCCGGTTCATACGGGCGACTTCCCGATATTTAACGATGACCTTCATTACGACGGTCTTGCGGTCGCCATTTCACAAAGCCTCGCCTATCTGACTAAGGTTGCCCCGGATACCGTTTTTAGATACGGCCCGGACACGTATACGGCCGCTCATGTCATTCGGTCGCTGAATGTTTTTCTGGCCAAAATCAGGGAAAAGCCAGCGGCTGGCCGGTTAAATAATTTTCTTAAGTCCAGATACCGCATATACCGGTCCCTTGGAAAAAACGAAGACGGAGAGGTGTTGTTTACCGGATACTATGAGCCTCTTTTAAACGGGAGTCTCATTCGCCAGGATCGGTATCAATATCCCGTTTATGGTCGTCCTGATGATCTGGTAACGGTGAATCTGGGTCGTTTCAGAGATAAGTACAAAGGGGAACGGTTGGTCGGCCGGATAACCGGAAAAGCCCTGGTTCCGTATCATGACCGTTCTCAAATCGATGAGAAAAATGTCCTTGACGGCAAAGCCCCCATCCTCGCCTGGATAGATGACCCCGTGGCCCTTTTTTTTCTTCAAATTCAGGGATCCGGGAAGATCCATCTGGTCAATGGTGATTTCATCAATGCGCATTACCATGTAACCAACGGACACCCCTATCGCAGTATCGGGCGATTTTTAATCGATGAAGGTACCATCTTGCGGGAAAACATGTCGATGCAGGCGATTCGGGCCTATCTCGATTCACATCCCGAACGGATGAACGCCATTTTCAATCACAATCCCAGCTACGTGTTTTTTATCGCCGAGGAGGATGGGCCCATCGGTTATTTGAATGTTCGCCTCACCGCCGGTCGATCGCTGGCCACGGACCGCCGATTGTTTCCACCGGCAGCGCTGGCCATGGTTCAAACCGAGAAACCGGTGGTGGATCTCAGCGGAAAAACAGAACGCTGGGTACCCTTTTCCCGGTTCGTTCTGAACCAGGACACTGGCGGCGCTATCCGGGGAACGGCCCGGGCGGATTTGTTCTGGGGAAACGGACCCTACGCCGAAATCGCCGCCGGCTATATGCAGCACCCGGGACAATTTTATTTTTTCGTTCTTAAACCGGAATAAGACCGATAAAGCAAAAAAAATTAGCCACAGACCCACACGGACACACACAGACAGGTTTTTTTCAAGCTGTTTCAACCTATTTTTTTAAATTATCCGCCTGCGTCCGTGTGAGCCTGTGGCTAATTATAAGATTTTAACATCACCCTATCGCCCATCGGATCTTGACAGATCACGGCAAATGGGCGATAAAAGCGGCAATTAAGTGCTGGTTAAAATCTAAGGAGTGAATGATGTTCGGTATCGGGATGCCAGAGTTGATCTTGATCATGGCCGTTGCCCTGATCGTCATCGGCCCGAAAAAACTGCCCGATTTGGCGCGATCCCTGGGTCGCGCCCTGGGAGAATTTAAAAAGGCCACCGGTGAACTGAAATCATCCCTGGGCGTGGATGAAGAGCTTGGCGACGTGAAACACGCTTTTGACGAGATGAACCAGGATATTAAGGATGCGGTCAACGTGAATCCCCTGCAGCCGGCGAAAAATAACGGACAGACGGTACCCGATAAAACAGGCCCCGATAAAACAGACCCCAATAAAACAGACAAGGCTGATTCGGTTTTGGTCGAAAAACCAACTGAGGAAGGGGTAGCACCCGACTCACAGATGGAAAACCCCGACAATGTGATTGAAAAAACAACTGAGCCAGCTTACCGGGAAGCATACGCATCCGAAACTGATGAAACGAATAGCCTGAAGGAAACCATCGCAAAAAAGGACCGGGGAGAATCCGTCGGTGACGAATGACGATGAAAAATTGCCGTTTACGGCTCACCTTGAAGAGCTTAGAAACCGGCTGATCGTCAGTTTCGTGGCTATCGGGGTTGGATTTGCCATCTCCTATTTTTTCAAGGAAAAGATCTTTGAAATATTATTGCGGCCCCTCACGGCGGTCATGCAAACCGGGGACAAAGTCATTTTCACCGGCCTGCCCGAAGCGTTTTTTACTTACCTCAAAGTATCCCTGCTGTCCGGTTTAATGCTGTCCGTACCGATTATTCTATACGAATTCTGGATGTTCGTGGCACCCGGCCTCTATGCAAAAGAAAAGCGGCTGATGATGCCCATTGTATTGCTGTCTTCTTTTTTTTTCATAGGAGGCGCGCTTTTCGGCTACTTTGTTGTCTTCCCTTATGGATTTAAGTTTTTTTTAAGTTTTTCCAACGACACGATCCAGGCCCTGCCGTCCATGCGCGAATATCTCAATTTTTCCGCCAAACTGCTCATTGCCTTCGGCCTGGCATTCGAATTGCCGCTGGTATTGACTTTTATGGCCAGGCTTGGCCTTGTGTCCGTTAAATTTCTAACGAAAAATCGCAAATATGCGATTTTAATATTTTTTGTCGGGGCCGCCATGCTGACTCCGCCGGATGTGGTTACCCAGATCATGATGGGCGTACCCCTGATGGGCCTTTATGAATTGAGCATCCTCGGTGCCCGAATTTTCGGCAAAAAGCCCCGCATGGAAGAGGAAACCGAGGTGTCTTGAGAGATAACCCCTTTGTCAGTAAGACTTAGTACTCTAATTCGTAAATACAGTGACGTATGTATCCAGTTGACCAACCGAATTTAACCGCGAAGACGCCAAGATCGCAAAGATTATTATTTGAAGGTATCTCAAATTCATCTTGGTTTTTTGCTGAACTGGAAGGTCCGCTTGATGAAAGACGGAATAATGGAAGGATGGAATAAAGGAATGATGAGTTTATCGTAAGGGCAAAAAGACAAGCCAGATCGTGGATCTTATTCTTTCCGGGTCCCTTAAATTGTTCAACAACTCAAATGAAAGGAGGCAACCTGTGGTAAAAAAGTGGAAATGGGGTGTATTAACGGGGGTGATCACCGTGGCATTGGTCTTCGTGGCCTTCGGCATCAACGCGGGGGAGTTTCCGGAAACTATCAAAATGGAAAACCCGACGTATGAAAAACGCAAAAAAGGAATTGTCATCTTCAGCCATGCCAAGCATACCAGGGAATATAAGGCGGGTTGTGGCGAGTGCCACCATGACGAAAACGGCAAGCCATTGGATGACCTGAAAGAAGGCGACGAGGTCCAAAGCTGCATTGAGTGCCATAAAAAACTGGGGGAACGCCCCAAAGGCAAGGACGCGCCGAAATTAAATAAAAAGCAGCGTCTGGAATATCACGCCGAAGCGCTTCATTATAATTGCAAGGATTGCCATAAGGCCTTTAACAAAAAGAATAAAACCAAAAAGGCCCCGACAACTTGCACAAAATGTCATCCCAAGCTGAAAAAGAAAGGATAGCGCGGGTATAGTACATGAAAAATATTGGAGTAGCCATTCCGTAGCTTTAGAGCGTCTGCGGAGGTGTTCTCGGATTGATGCTGGATGCTTGATCCTGGATGCTGGTCGAAGACCCTGACGTTAGGGGAGATGAAAAAGTCTGATACCCTTATGGATATCCAGTATCCAGAAACAAGTATCTCGCCTCAATAAACCTCATGTTCGTCTTATGGCAGTGGATAGGCAAACCCAAAAAAATATCACCTTAAATGTTATTGAAAAGAAACACGATTCGCGGCGGGTATCTATATAGAAACCCGCCGCGTTTTTTTTTGCCATTGCCGGGCATTGTGCACCATGGCGAATGCCCAATCCGGCGTGCCCAAGGCGTGGATATGCGTGTATAAAGCCAGTACATTCTTATAGCGAACACCGTCACGCTGATCGGAAAATCCCGTCCCCCTTACCATGGAAAAAACCAGATCTTCAGACCGACCATGCCAGTCGGACACTCGCGAATAGTGAAACTCATGCCCCTTGATCACTGCTCCAACGGGAAAGTAGGGGTTCTCCCGTTCCACCTTCAATACGGTGTATCCATGGCCCTGGGGTCTTTTTGAAAACCCGTATACGATGGGCAGAACGCCGGCCATGGGATAAGAGACACCCGCTATGACAATGGCCTTGCCAAGATACATCAATCCACCGCATTCGGCATATATGGGAAAGCCCCTTTCGGCCAACGCCTTGATGGCGTTGCGGAAGCCAGCATTCTTTGACAGCACCTCGACATGGGTTTCGGGAAATCCGCCACCCAGGTAAAGGGCGTCCAGTGGGGGCAGTAAACCGGCTGATAGAGGACTTATGTAAATCAGCTCTGCGCCGGCAGCCGTCAAGGCTTCCAGGTTGTCCGGATAGTAGAACTGGAAGGCCGAATCTTTGACAATACCGATGCGAACCGGCGATGAATCCGATCCCCTGTCGGTGGATTTTATCCCTTTGGTTGATTGCTGATTATCGGTGCCGGTAGAAATGACGGTTGGCTTTATCTGGCTGGCAGTTTTTGTCTGGATGATTTTCTCTCGGGCGATTTTTAATACCGCATCGAGATCGACACTCCCCTTGATCACCTTGGCAGCCGCGCCCACGGCTTTTTGGGCCCATTGATGCTCATGCGTAGGCACCAGGCCCATGTGCCGCTCGGGAAAATCCTTTTTTTTCAGCTTGCCGATGGCGCCGATGACCGGTACGCCGCAGTGGTGTTCAATGCTGGTTCTTAAGATCCGTTCATGCCGGGGGCCGGCCACACGATTTAATACCACGCCCCGTATGGCCACATCGGCATCAAAGTGCAGACATCCCATTACCGTTGCTGCTACCGTCCGGGTGGACTTGGTACAATCGAGACATAAAATAACCGGTGCGCCGATCAGCTTGGCCAGCTCAGCAGTGCTGGTTTCGCCGATCAGATCGATCCCGTCGAACAAGCCGCGATTTCCCTCTATGACGGCCAGATCGTCGGGACGGATATGATCACAAAAAGAATGAATAACATCGTTGGGGTGACACAGGAAGGTGTCGAGATTATAGCAGGGCCGATCAGCCGCCAGGGCCAGCCAGCCGGCATCGATATAGTCCGGCCCCTTTTTGAAAGGGGCAATGGAATGGCCCAAGCCCTTCAGGGCCGCAATCAGGCCGATGGAAAGGACAGTCTTTCCCGATCCCCCCCGCAATGCGGCAATCATAAATCGTGGTGCGTTCATCAGGAATCGGGAATAAGACTTCGTTTGGGCGTTTTAATACAGCAGTTGTATGCCGTTTTAATCTTCGTGTTCGGCCGCCGCCTGTTTGCCCATGCCGGGAATTCCGTACATGGAAGTGCTGCCGCTGGACCAGTATTCAAGATGTCCATCGATAATCATCCGGTTAACGACCTTTTTGGCTTCCCGGGGTTTGGCTTCCAAAATTTTAGCCAAATCATTGAAATAGAACTTGGTTTTGGATTTGGATTTTTTCTTTAATCCCTCAATCAACTTGGTTTTGGATTCTTCGTAATCTAATGCCATCTGTAAGACCTCGCTGAAAATGTGCAGAGGGTGCATTCCGGCACCCCCTGCGCCACAATCCGATAATTAAAACTTAAATTGACTGGTCTGACGCCAGGTAAAATACGCCGGATCACGGAAATCATCGATCAGGTGATGGGTAAAGTCCAGTTCGCATTTCTCAAAAAACCGTTCCCATCCGATTCGCTCGGCCCATTCACCCAGACGCTCGTACTTGTTAGCGTCCTTGGCATACGCTTCCACCATTTTTTTAATGGTTGCCACGGTTGTTGGCCATAGTGGGGGTTCATTGGGAATAAACGCGACCACGACCTTGGAAAACTTCGGGGCACTGATCCGGTTGGAAACCTTGCCACCGGCCATCAATACAATACCGTCACCTTCCTGGTCGGCGAGCGGCATGGCCGGGCACATGGTGTAGCAATTACCGCAAAACATACACCGCTCATTTTTAACGGCCACGCTTTTTAGTTTTCCACCATCGGCCCCATCGATCTTAGTTGGTTTAATGGCCGCAGTGGGACAGGCGGCGATGGCCAGCGGAATCTCGCACATCTTGTCCAGATATTCGTGATCCAGCATGGGTGGCTTGCGATGATACCCGAGGATAGCAATATCCGAGCAGTGCACGGCGCCGCACATATTCAAACAGCAGGCCAATGAAACACGCAATTGCGCCGGCAGGCGATGATCTTTGAAATCATCGAACAGGGCATCCATAGTGGCCTTAACCGGTCCCGACGCATCGGTGGCCGGTGTATGGCAGTGGACCCAGCCCTGGGTGTGAATAATGTTGGTTACCCCGGCGCCGGTGCCACCCACAGGGAACTTGTAACTGCCGGCGGCAAACTTGCGGCTCTCTAAATCCTGAACCAGTGGCTCGACCTTGTCTTCACTGTCCACCATGAATTCGATGTTGTTCCGGGTGGTCCAGCGAACATAACCGTCGCAATGTTTTTCGGCGATGTCGCAAATCTCGAGAATGTGAGTCGTCGACATCAACCGGACGCCACCGCAACGGACGGTGAACACCTTGTCCCCGGACTCGGCCACGTGAACGAGCACGCCGGGTTTCAAAATTTCATGATAGAGCCATTTCCCCTTGTTGTTGGCGATCACCGGGGGATAAAACTCATCGTATTTTCGCGGGCCGATATCGGTAATTCGATCTTCCATCGGCTTGTCGGGATTGTAGCCTGAAGATATAAATGCCATGGTGATACCCCCTCCTTATCTCTGATGTTTTTCCCTGAATTTGTCGACGTCACGCTCCCATCCACCCTCGACTTCATCTTCTTTCCAGAAAATGTACGGATTGGAACGCGGCTCCTGAACCATCCGGGGATCCGGATCGAAACCGCAGACTTCGAGAAGCCTCTGAAGGCCCTGGCGTTTCATCAACTCGCCCAGCCGTTCACGGTTCTTTCCTTCTTCCATCCACCAGTCCCAGATCGGTTCGATCACCTTCTCCTTGATCTCCGTATAGGGCGGTTCCGCTCTCATAAAGGGGACGATCAGGGATCCCATCTGGGCCCCATCGAGGATCGGCGCCTTGGCGCCGGCCATAATGGTCACTCCGCGGTCATCACCAATTCTCAAGGCTCTGGGCATCACATTGATACAGTGCATACAGCGGGTGCACTCCTTATTGTCAATCATCAGTTTCCCATCTTCCATCCACATACACTGGGTGGGACAAAGGTTGATGACTTCCTTGTTAATATCAAACGGTCCCCAGTCCCGGCCGGAGTGAGAACCGCCATTGGGTGGAATCTCGCCGCCGATATAGGCCTGGACGGCTTCCTGGTCCATCTTGATATCATCTCTCCAGGTACCGATAAACGAAAGGTCCGACCGGGCAATGGAAGCCACGCAGCAATTGGGGCATCCGTCAAATTTGAATTTGAATTTATAGGGAAACGCCGGTCGATGCAGTTCATCCTGATACTCTTGGGTAAAGTCATAACATATCGCCTGGGTATCGTAGCAGGCCCACTCGCACCGCGCCTGACCGATGCAGTCCGAGGGAGTCCGCAGGTTGGAACCGGAGCCGCCCAGATCCTGATTATGCTTATGGGTCATTTCATAAAAGATCTCCTCCAGTTGCGGCGTCGTGGTCCCCAGAAAAATGATATCGCCGGTGGAGCCGTGCATGTTGGTGAGGCCGCTGCCGCGAAGATCCCACAATTCGCAAAGTTCCCGCAAATATTTAGTCGTATAAAACTTCCCGCCCGGATGATTAACCCGCATGGTGTGGAAATGGGCCACACCGGGAAATTGTTCCGGCTGATCGCAATACCGCCCGATCACACCGCCACCGTAACCGAACACCCCCACGATCCCACCGTGTTTCCAGTGGGTCTCGCCGTCTTTAAAGGATAGTTCAAGCACCCCAAGGAGATCTTCCACTACGTCCTGGGGGATTTGAAAATCAATACCTTCCTCGTTTTTCGCCCTTTTTTCAGCCTGCTGTTTCAGATCGGACACGAAACTCGGCCATGGCCCAGATTCAAGCTGGTCCAACAGAGGGGTCTCATGCTTCATTTTATTACCTCCATTGCAATTAATGATTAACTCTCCTCGACAAATTGTTTTGAGTACACTCTAGAAGCGTGGGTTCTCACCTCCTCTCATAAAAATCTTTTCAAATTTGGTCTGAAATATGTCATTTAGCCCTTATAAACGTACACATCGGCTATGTTCAAAACGGCAGGTATCAACGGGGGTTGCCCGTCATTTATTTATTGTTAAATTGAATTTGCCTGTATAAAATTATTCTGACGAACTGTCAATGAAAAAAGGGAATTAATGGTAATTAATCATCTGAAGAATATTCAATTCGATCAAGGCAGGAAAAAAGCGCCCTGGCATGGTTGTGTAGATGAGATGCCATCAGGTGCCGCTCCGGAGATTGAGGCGGATAGGCCCTTAAAATATCTTCAAGCGCTTCGGTCAGATCGGCTTGGGACAATCGTGACAGATAATATCCCATGAGGTTTGCCGGTGATTCCGACAGTTCACTGACCGGGCCCTTGCGCGCCAAACCGTCGAAAAACCCGGATACGGTCCCTTCGACGGCCGTTTCATCCGCCCAGACAAGGTCACCGGTACCGTCCACCCGATCGATCCGCGTGCGCATGGAAAGATGCAAAAAAAATCGGAGCAGGGCGTTGAGGATGGTTATAAGGT
The DNA here is from genome assembly GCA_029938515.1 of Desulfobacterales bacterium. GTDB lineage: Bacteria > Desulfobacterota > Desulfobacteria > Desulfobacterales > QNYZ01 > QNYZ01. The sequence goes on from JAOZUU010000057.1 coordinate 8,692, forward strand.
CCGTGCCGTCTGTTTCCACAAGCGACGAATATCCCCGAACCGTGATTAACCGTAGATCCGGATCGTTATCGATCAGACGGATCACGAAATCACCGGCACCGTGGTGCCAGGGAAAAATCTGCTCAAATGTTTCCAGATTATAATAGTATGTGAGGATTTCAGCTACCCGGCGGTATAGAAGCTGTTTCTGTCTGGAAACAAGCGTAATACTTTTGGCAGGATCCCAGATTCGAATCGATTGGTCTTGGTCATCGCCGGAATGGATATGGAATTCGTGGTATCCGCTCAGCCACTTTCCCAAAAACAGGGGAAACCGGTGGGTATTTTCTCCGTCGCTGCCGGCACTCTGAAAATACACGGCGGGAACATAGCGCCGGGAAAAGGATTTGCTTAGCCTATTAAGCAGATTGAATTCTTGGCGCAACCCGGCCTGTCCCTCGGGGGAAACGGCCAGGTTCACCACAAACGGTGTCGGCTTGTTGTCAATGATGACATCCACCCGGGCGGGGTGGTAAAATGCGCCGTGTTTCTGAATGACGATATCAATTTGATCGATTTCCGCCATTGTGATGACACGATCCAGGCGTTGGGATAAGGCCCCAATCAGGCCCCGACCGTTGTCAGTGGTTAAGAAATCATGAACAACGGCGAAATACTCACCGTAGGAAATGCGGGGAGTGTCGGGTCGGGTGGATCCAGATCGGGTGGATCCGGGCCGTTGGACCGGAATGGGTGCCTGCCATTCCGGATCAGTTACAACGACGGGGTGCTGATCATCGTAAAGAAAATAGTTGAAGGGTACCAAATTATTTACGATGACGATCGATTTCCCGGCGAATTTCCGGAGCCACCTCGTATCCCAGGGATACGGCCCGGTCGTAATGTTCGATGGCTTTTTCGGCTTCCCCTTTTTCCAGGTAGGCAACGGCCAGATTGTTATGGGCCACGGCAAAATCGGGGGCCAGCTTGATGGCCTTTAGCCCGGCCTCGATACTTTTATCCACTTCACCATTCATCAAATAGGCATTGCCCATGGTGGCGAAAGCCTGAACAAATCGAAAATTGAAGCGGGTTGCTTTTTCAAGCGCCTTGATGGCCTCTTCCGCTTCTCCGCGCTGCATATGGACAAAACCGATGTTTCCCCATCCCTCGGGAAAACCGGGTTTGACTTTAACCGCCCGCTGATTAAAATCTAAGCAACCATCCAGGTCACCTTTTTTCAGGCAAAGGCCACCGAGTTGGGCATAGGCTTCGGCCAGGCCCGGGCTGCAGTCGATGGCCGCATAAAGCTCCTGTTCGGCTTCTTCATATTTCTTCAACCCCAATAGTCCCACGGCCAGATTATAATGGGAAGTCCCGCAATCAGGATTCGATGCGATGGCCATCCGATGCTGGGCAATAAATTCGTTGACGTCTTTTGCTTTTTCCATAATTTATTCCTTATAGTTGCTCAAAAATAATTTTCAAATACAATATAATTATTATCGCTTTCAACCGTTTGTCAAGAAAAAGCGCTCCCATCTTTTTTCCGAATTGATCGGTATTTACCCGATGCAATGGGTCCTCAACCCATCTTTTTGCTTGACATAAATGCCCTGTCTCTTTTACCTTTTTTTTTATT
>JAOZUU010000507.1 GCA_029938515.1 Desulfobacterales bacterium
TTTCGGGTGAAGACCTTGGCCACGGCCGAGGTTTCGGTATCGATGAGCCGCATCGACAACAGTGTTTGATCGGGCATGTGAATGATCGTTCCGGTGCTGATCAGTTTGGCGGCCAGTACTTTTCCGAGTTTTAGAGCTGTTTCCGGGTCGGCGAGATCCGACGAACCCAAATTTAATTCTTCGAGGAGTCGTTCTAGAAGAACCCGCTCCACCACCTGGACCCGGCCGGAGTCGTTCAATTGGCCGGTTAAATAGGTGCCTAAAACGGTGGGCAAACCGGCCCGTTGCGCCAGGCCGCCCCTTTCCTGCATGTCGACAAAAGTCAAAATCATGGGACGTGAAGTCCATTGATCTTTTTTTCTGGAAAAGATCGATTGTTGGCTCTTATACCGCCGGGCCAGTTCCTTAACCAATTTATCAACCCTTGCTTTTCTGGCAGAGTCTTTCTGGAGCGCCAGCATTTCCTCACTTTTTTTTGCCAGTACGGCGGCATATGTATCGTTCTTGTTTATGGCCAGAGCCGCTTTAAAAGATTCCAAGGCCTTGGCCCAATCACCTTCCTTTTCGTAGGCAACGCCCTTGTTGGAAGTGGCTTCGATATAGTACGGGTTGATTTCCACGGCCTGGTCGTAGAGTTTTCGGGCCGAATCATAATTACCTTGGTCAGCTTGAACCCGACCCAACTGGTTGAAGGCAGTCGCTTTTTGGAACGGTTCGCCCTCTTGTTTTTTTGTCGCTTTGTTATATTCAACTGCGGCCTCATCTTTTTTGCCCTGGCGGTAAAGCACATCGCCTTTCACTACGTTGACATAGGCACGATTCGGCGCTTTTTTCTCGACTTCCGCCACTAGCGCCAGTGCCTTTTCTGCTTCGCCTCTTTGCGCATAAACCGCGGACAACCCTTCCTTCCCGCGAATTTCTCCCTCTCCCTTTCGGTCGGAAAGGTCCCGAAACGTCTGTTCTGCCTCGGAGAAATCACCTTCTTTAAGAGCGGCGTACCCCATGACGGTTTTGGCTTCAATATTATTCGGATTTTTCTTCACCACTTCCCGGGTAATGGCAATGGATATCATCGGCTGGGTGCGGTCCAGCTGCCGTGAGGCCAATCGGGTCAGCATAATTTCGGTGGTTTTTCCGCCACCCTGAAAATGGTCAAGCAGCTTTAATCCAGGCCCGAGGATATATACCGTCGGCAGGATGAGCTGAGCCTGGTAGGTATCGCTGACCTTTTCCGTATCGATTAAAACGGGAAACTGCAGATCGACCTTGGTAACAAAATTGCTCACCTGGCTGGCAGGAGATCGGGTAATCCCCCAGACAACCAGATCCGCATCCTTATACGTTCGAGACAACTGGTCGAGGTTTTGCAAACCGGTACGGCTCGCTTTGGATGTAGCGTCAAAAAAGTAAAGAACAATCATGGGCCGGTCCCGCATGCCGGCCAGATCGTAAGGCCGGCCAAACACATCGTTTAATGTGAAAATTGGTACCGGCGACCCGGGTTGGGGCTGGCTGAAAGCCGGTGTGACGGTAAACAGGCGCGAACCGATCAGGCAGGTAAAAAGTAGAAAGACCAAAGAATTTTTCATCATTTTCATGGGTGTACTCCTCCTGGGTTGGATTGAAAACAAACTAATCCTTGGGAATCAGTCGAACTTGAAGTGGTATTTCTTCCGGTTTGTCGAGACTCAGCTGTGCCTCCCAACCGAAATATTTTTCATGCTGAAGACGAACTTCGTATTTACCATAAGGGAGCTTTACTTTTATTGGTGTCGTCCCTTTGTATTTACCATTCACATAAAAACCGGCACCGGGTGGCGCGCTTTGGACCTCCAGGGTTGATAGTTTTGATCCTGGGTTCGGTTCAACATGAATTGGTTTCAGTTTAACATGAAGTGGTATTTTCCCCGATTTGTCGATGTTGACATGACCCTCCCACCCAGAATATTTTTCAAGCTGGAGGCGAACCTTATATTTACCGTAGGACAGTTCCACTTTATGCGGCGTCTTCCCCTTATATTCATCGTTTAGATAAAAGCCGGCACCAGGTGGTGAGCTTTGCACATCCAGGGTGCCCAGCTCTGGATATGGTGTCAGTTTAACATGAAGTGGGATTTCTCCTGGTTTGTCGAGGTTAATCTGGGTTTCCCAGTCATTGTATTTTTCATACTGGAGGCGAACTTGGTATTTACCGTAAGCTAGTTTCACTTTATACGGCGTCTTTCCTTTATATTCACCATCTAAATAAAATCCAGCACCGGATGGCGCACTTTGGACATCCAAGATTGAGTGCTTTGGGCCGGATGCTATGAGGAAAAAAATCAAGATCCCAACGACGATAAGGCCGGCCAGACCGGCCAGTGCGTATATCCCGGTTCGTTTTTTTTTATGAACTTGTCCCGGTAGCTCCGAGAAACTTGGCTTGGATGATGCCAGGCATCCCTTTAATGCTTTGGACAGGTTTTTACCGTTTTGAAACCGTTCTCCCGGCGATTTGCTCAAACACTTCATGATCAGCCGGGAAAACGTCGAAGGGATTTGAAGGTTCAACCGAGACGGTGATCGCGGTGTTTCCTTTCCGATGGCATTGAATAGTGTCGTTAAGTTGTCGCCGGTAAACGGGCGATTACCGGTGGCCAATTCGTATAAGACAACGCCCAAGGCATAAATATCGGAACGGCCATCCACCGGTTGGCCGGCGACTTGTTCCGGCGGCATATAGATGGGGGTGCCGAGAATCTCGCCCATTTGAGTCAGCTGGTGGCCGGATCCTCCCTCGATTCGCGCAATCCCGAAATCGGTTACCTTTACATGCCCTTGGGGGGTAGTGATAATGTTTCCCGGTTTGATGTCCCGGTGAATAATTCC
>JAOZUU010000508.1 GCA_029938515.1 Desulfobacterales bacterium
TCAAATCTACGTTTGACTCTTGTTGAAAAATGTCAAAGGTCAAACGTAGACTTGACCCTCAATCTACGGGTCCGTATACGGCGATTCGGCTGATCAGAACAGACCCGAATAATACAACTGGTCTGCTTGGCCTTGGGGAACGCAACACTACCAGTGCTTCAGCAACTGCAGCATAATACCAGTAAGAATACGCTCTTTGACAGCCATGACCATTTACCCAAACCATTCGGTTGGGGACCGTTCAGGCCTTCACCGGGGTGAGTCCTCCCCACGCTGTGGAGCTCATTTCCTCCGGCTACTATGCCATCTGCTGACTTCTGCCACGTGATAGTCTCCCCTTACGGTTCGATCAGTCCTTATGGACACGCGGCAGATCTCCCGGGGTAAACACGCATCTTTCCGCACACGAGCGCCGAGTATACCTGCCTGGCTTATAATGGATAGAGGACTTTATCCTGTGTTGTCCGCCTGCGGCGGATCACACCAGACCAGCCTGACTCGGTTCTTGTTCATCGCCCCGTGCGTTCTCGGTGCCCTGCCTCGGCAGGACGGCTTCCTCCCCAGGCATCGTCACCGATACCCAGTTGCCATACCGCTATACCCTTCGCCTCCATCCGGCTGAGTTTGGGACTTGATGAGCTTTAAAATAAAGGGTAAGCTCAACGCACCCTTTAGAATACGTGCCGTGCACGGCACACAACCTGTCATTTAAGTGGGACCGGGAAAGACTGTGCCGCTTTTGAAAGGCATTCTCTTATCGAGTTTTTAGGGTTTTTCGAGATGTTTTCGGTCATCGTTTCCCGGCCACTTAATTCTTCGTTCTGTGGTGGAAATAATGATTATGATTCCACTCGTATTTTTTAGACAATTACAGGACTATTATTGGGATATTTTTTTATTGACACGGTTATCGTAAATGATAACATACTCATATGAATTGGCGTATAACATTTTATAATGAAAAGGTTGAAAAGAAGACACTATCATTTCCAAAAGGAATATTAGTCAATTTTTTGCACATTGTTGAAATGATGGAAGAATACGGTCCTGCTCTGGGCAAGCCTTACACCGCCCCAATGGGAGACGGACTATTTGAAATTAGAGCAAAAGGGAAGGAAGGAATTGGGCGTTCCCTATTTTGTACAATCAAAGGCCAGGACATTATCATTCTTCATTCATTTATTAAAAAATCCCAAAAAACACCCAAGAAAGAAATAGATTTGGCAAGAAAACGGATGAAGGAGGTGAAACAATCATGACTCGTCCCACATTCCATGATTTTAAAAAGAAAGCATTACGTGATCCTGGTGTAAGGGCAGAATACGAATCATTATCTGCTGCTTATCATCTTAGGAAAAAATTGATTGGTCTTCGCAAAAAAGCTGGTCTCACCCAAGAGGAGCTTGCCAAGAGACTAAATACACAGAAAAGTAATATTTCGCGTCTTGAGAATGTAAATTCAAAAATATCGCCAAAGCTATCAACAATAGAAGAATATGCCAAGGCAGTAGGGTTTAAATTGGAACTTGATTTTGTACCTCAAAAAACTATTAAACCACATCACAATCGGATTAACTCTGACTGAAAAAGCCGGGGCGATTTTTTCTTTTTACCAATTTGGTGTTTGTAGAACTGTTTGTTGTTTAGTAAAGATGGGATAGTTTTGGACTAATTTCTCTAAGCAAGAGTAAGGCAGGTGATCACATAACCATGCCACTGGAGCAAACGGCATGAAAATAGCGGTTTTACGTAAAGGCCGTGCGAACTTGGAATTTATTTAGGCCGCTTCTCATCGGCGGACGTTAGCAGGAGAGTACCATGCGTCCATACAGTCAAGGTATGGGCTCTGCTAACGATAGGATTCAGTCTGACACAAAAAGCCGACGCGATTTTTTTTAAATCCGAAGTTCGATGGCCGGCTTTTTGTGCAACTGATCCTGACGTTATCCTGGCAAGGAAATATTATAGAGAGTGGCTGTTCTGACTGTAGTCAATAGCATTTTGAGCGGCATGAACCAAAAAGGACGAACGGGACATACCTCGTTTTTTAGCAACACTATCGATTTTACGTAGCATGTCTTCTGGCATAGTGATATTCACACGTACGGATCGAGATTTTGCCTCAGATACGGATACTACTAAAATTGCTGCGGCATCAGAATAGTCAGGATCATCCATGATGTCCTCAAGCTTTGAAGGAGTTGGAATATTCTCACCGTCTTCCAGCATACCTTTTATATGCAGAGAAAGGGCGCCGTGAGCCATATCCTTGGCCTCATCGATTGTGCTACCGGCGGTTATACAGCCCGGAAAATCTGCAAAGGATACGCCGAAATCACTCTTTGGATCTTTATGAACGACAGCAATATAATTAGCCATGTTGGTCACCTATTTGAACTTAATTCCTGATTGGCGTTCAATGCTTTTAAGTGTGCCAATTGGTATATCTTTTTTAGGATGCGGAACTGTAACCCGACCCTTTTTCGATGGATGCCGGAATTGAATGTGTGAACCAGATTGATCGGCTTTATACCAACCATGCTTTTCGAGTATTTTGATTATCGTCCGGCTATCCATGTGTGTATTTATACACATTACAGACGGCTTTGTCAAATATATTTTGGCATAAATGGATAACAAGACGGTTGCACCTGATCGCAGGGGCCGTGCCGTTTTATACCTTTTGAAGTTTGCGAAAGTTTTTTTACATTTATTTAGTACAGTAGCAACCCCTGCGCCAGGTGACCCGCAATGTTAGGCAAATTATAGAATATATGCAAAAAATAGATACTTTTAGAAATTAATTCTTGATATAAAAGTAAATAAAACAATGAAGCACTATCAAGGTGAAATTCCAAGTATGA
>JAOZUU010000509.1 GCA_029938515.1 Desulfobacterales bacterium
CCCACGGCGAAATGCGAGACGTAAACATGGACGGTGGCGATAACGGCGATCAGCAGACCACCGCCCGCAAAATCGAGTTGCCAGACCGGATAATTCATTATTCAGCCCTCCCGGAAAAAAAGGCCGTTTTTACCATCCAGGCGATGAGAACCAGGCCGCCGAGAAAGAAGGCCAGAAACAGGATAAAGGGCGAATATTGTCCGGTAACCGTCAAATCAGAGGGTGTGAAATAGGGGTGCAGATAGATAGCCCGCGTCAGCTCTCGTGAAATAATCATGATAAATATCGTGATCAACGTCCAGATGAATGCGGGTCGCGGTCGCGCGCGCCAGCCGAACACGATCGATAAGATACCGGCCCCTATCCCGGCGATGATAGAAATGGCCAGGGATTTACCCAGCGTTGTTGAGAAATCGTGAGCCGTCGCAGGTAAAGCCATGAAAAACCAGAAGCCGATACCAAAATTGGCCAGGGTCGCGTAGGTAAACCAGTTTGAACCATGTCGGACCCATTTTTTTGCGTCCGGATCACCGCGTCGGCCGCGAAATTCATAGAACAGGGCAATTGAAATCCCTCCCAGGGCCAGAGCCGATAGTACAAAATGAAGATAGCGGGGAATGAGCGTGGCATCATCCAGGTTGAGCAGCCACCCGTCCGGACGGGCTAAAAAACGATGCCAGGATTCCGGTCGCTGCATCAACGTCAGGTTGTTTGTAAAGATAAACGCGATCAGCAAAAGCAGGAGTACAGATCCGCCGATGACAAGGGTGCGAACAGTACCCAGGGCATCGTACTTCAGGTTGAATATATACGCCAGGTAGTAGGCGGCGATAAGGGTCGGGATGACAGACAGCCAGAAAACGGCCATCAAAACGGAGCTGGTATAAAGAAAGTGGCCGTACAACACCTGGGTAAAGAGCAGGGGCGCCACCCCGAAATTAATGGTAAATGCAATCGCAAAAGGCAATTCTTTCGATATGTCCCTGGAAACAGGGATTTCAGCGCGGCCGGCCCTTATCTGGTTGACAAAGGCAATCATGGCGGTGCCGAGCATGATGTTCATCATGACGACGTGCAGGAAAAAGGTGATGGTGGAAAACAGTTGAAGCCACCCCCAGGAAACAGGGATGCTGTCAGGTATCGGTATTAAAGCAGCCGGATTCAAAAAAAATCTCCAAAGACAATCTCAATTCAGTACCTATCTGTCAAAATCACATCATAGTTGCGATGGATTTATCTGACAAGATATTTTTGCCAGCAAGAATAAATCAGTAATTCATCTCTGCCACGATCCGGGCCAGACGCTTCAACTCTTCCTCAATATCCCGTCCCAAATGGAATCGAATGACTTTTCGACCGGCATCAAGCAGGGCCTGGCGATCGCCCAAAGCCTGGGCCGCCATCAATGCACCGAATGTCATCGTCGACCCTGTTTCACCTGGTGTGTCCGGGATGTCGATGGCCGTTGACGGGTCATCCGTGAATTGGATGAACAAGCCATGTCCACCGTCCCCCTTGTGAAGCTGGCCGGTGGAGTGGAGAAAACGGGGGCCGTATCCCACCGTGGTGGCCGCTTTCAGCCGGGTTTGAATACGGGTCCGCAAATGCGCCAGGGCCTCGTCGGTTTCAGGTGAAGGCTGCAGGTATGCCTGGAGGGCGACATACGGATGCAGACCTGCTTTGTTTTCATCCGTTCGGGCCGGGGCCAGAAAGTGCTGGAGTACCGTTGCGATGGTATCGCCCATGGTATGGGTTAGCTCATCCGCATATACGGTCATTCCATCTTCCGTCAGGGTTGGGATCAGCTCAGGCAGCCGGCCCGCTTCCTGATAGGCCGCCAGTATTTGACGGGCGGAGATCTTGGCCGATTCCACATTGGGCTGATCAAAGGGATTGATGCCCAATCGATATCCGGCCACGGCGGTGGCCATTTCCCAACGAAAAAATTCGCCGCCAATATCGTAAAGATCATTCAGGTAAATTTCCACCACCGGATGCCCGGCGTCCTTCAGAACTCGAACCGGTTCATCATGAGTGGCATCTCCCTTGAGGCGCAGATATACAAAAAAACGATCGTTGGCGTAGTCATCCGGGGAAAGCACCGCCTCACCATCCACCGGCAGGATCCCCTTTCCCTCCTTGCCGGTACTTTCCGCGATCAATTGTTCCACCCAGGATCCGAAATGGGAAATTGCCGGAGACAGGATCAAGGTCAGTTTATCCAGGCCGGCCAGGGCCAGCTCGCCCATCATCGCCCCCAGGTGAGCACCGGCTTCTCTATCCGGGGCGGCCATGGCAGCAGCCCGGTCGAGCAGTATTCCCAGATCGACGCCGACCAAGGCAGCGGGCACCAATCCGAAACAGGACAGTACCGAGTATCGGCCGCCGATATCCGGGTCGTTTAAAAAAATCTTTCGAAAATCAAGCATTCGGCCGAGGGTTTCCAGGCGACTGCCCGGATCGGTAATGGCAATAAAATGCGCCCCGGCCGTTGCGGCCCCCATTTTTTCCACGGTCTTGTTGTAGAAATATTTGAAAAACGAAAGGGTTTCCACGGTCCCCCCGGATTTGGTGGAGACGATGTACAGGGTTTTCAGGGGGTCCAGGCGTTCGCCCAAAGCCTCCACGACCCGGGGATCGGTACTGTCCAAAACGGCCAGATCGAGATACCCTTTTTTAACACCAAACGTAAATCGGAATACCTCGGGCGCCAAACTCGATCCGCCCATCCCCATGAGCAGGGCATGGGTAAATCCTTCGTCCCGCAGATCATCCGCCAAGTTTGCTATTTCCTGCCGCAAAGCACCCATTTTTTCCGGACTGGTCAGCCATCCCAGGCGGTTGACGATATCCGCCGGATCC
>JAOZUU010000510.1 GCA_029938515.1 Desulfobacterales bacterium
GCCCTTGAATTCCTGCATAAAGAAAATTGATCGATTTTCCCGCCGATCAAGAGTTGACCGATTTTTTTTATTCAAAAAAATTGATGGCTAAGTAAAAAAAGCTGCATACTAGGTGTAGTGTTTTTTCAGCGGCGCGGCCATACATATGGTATGCCAGATGATATTGCTACAAAGACGAAAGGAACTACATGGAAAAAAAGTTCAAAGGCGCAAAGAATTATCCATTTCGTTAGCTCAATTCCCTGACAATGGGAAAGGGCTCTGAATCTCCCGCATCCTACCGCACGGGCGGAAGGCACTTCAGACTTCACCATACATATTTCCCTCGGCTCCACATGAGCCTTAATGCCCGGGCAGAAACATCATTTGCCCGCGGATTATTAAAGATCATTTCAGAAACGCACACAATGACTTAAGACTATGGGGGTGCGTGCACAACGGCGACTGAAAAACCATCGCCACTTGAATCGCTGTTTAAACCGTATTTATAGATACCGATCAAGTATGTATCTGGTAAAGGCGGCCTATCCAGTTCGCGCTTGTAGGGCCGACCCTATCACCAGTTTCGAACGGATTGAATTGTTTATATATTTTGTTATTTCACCCGCATGAAAGGGACTAAATAATGAGCACACGTGTAATGGTTGATATGTCAGTTACTTTATTACATCACGGCCATATAAGACTTCTCAAGAAAGCGGCCGAATATGGAGAGGTTGTAGTTGGGCTTGCAACTGATAAAGACATAGAAAAATACAAAGGACACACCCCTCTGCTGACATGGGAATACAGAAAAGAGATAATGGAATCAATCAGATATGTGTCAGAGGTCGTCGCGATGCCATACATTGTCACGGATGCGTTGCTTGATGAACACGATGTCCAATTTCTTGTACATGGGGACGACAATTTCAACACGGTCAGCAAGGACCGGATGATTGTGTTTCCCAGGACCCCTAGGATCAGCAGCAGCATGCTGGTGGAGCATAATCGTCAAAGCAAATTTATAAAACATCCCACAGATTCTGATTATGTTGCTAAAACGCTGTATGAAACACAAGTCGCAAACAATCCCGGTTCAAGGACAGCACACCAAACCAGGAACTGATCCGATAAGTTTTGATGTAAGGATCGCGGAATAAAATAAATCCACAAAGATTGCGTCGGATTTTGGTTCGTATTCAAGGCGCGTCAAAGGGAGCATATTGTCTATATGTGACTTTTGGCGCAAGGCCGAAGACGGGCCAAAAGACAAGTCCCGCTTGGGCGGGATGGATCTATTTATTTCCGAGACCCTAATATCTCCACGATTTTGAGCACTATCACAGAGAATGACCTCGCAAAAATATGTGATGAAAAACGATAGGGCATCAAGCAGTTTGAATATACGCCACAAGTTTCCAAATCTCGCCAAGGCTGAAAGCGATGGAATGTTCTGCTATCATATCCAACGCAGAATATCCTGTATTATCAGTTCCTATTGCCATTCCATAGGGATATCGGCAAACACGGCTACTTTTATTGATTTTTGTTTTGCTGTCGGTGCGGCGCTCTGCTTTTATCTGCATTATTTTTTTGTTGGGGCTCTGTTTGTCCAGTTGTTCGGACTTTGGTCCTGTGTTGATGGAGAGTTGGCGCGGCTTAGCGGGAAACCCAGCACATTGGGAGACTTTTATGATACGATGGTGGACCGTTCCGCAGAGCTTATTATTGTTGCCAGTCTGTTTTTGGCATTCAGGGCCCTCCCGCCGGTGGCATATTGGGATCTGCTCATGTTTGCATATATGGGTGCCGTTTTTCTGATCACCAATTCATCAGAAAAATTCAGATCCGCATACCACCGAAACTATCCTAAAAAGACGGTCGAGCCTTTATTCAGCTGGATTTGTGCCGGGAGCGATATAAGATTACTTTATCTTTCCATCGGTGCGATCTGGTTTGCCGCTACCGGAAGCGCTGTTGTTCTTTCCGGGCTGATCCTGATAATGACGATCGCATTGTATATCAATTTTATTTTCCGTCTTTGGAAAATTCTTCAACTAAACAAACAGGGCCCTTCCTGAAATCCCGAGAATTCAATCAATCTCTTCATATCCGGGAAGAATTTCCACATCGCCGACTGGGGATTTAATCTTCATTAAATAGATCTCCCGGCGCTGGGGCGCAAAAATATAAAGCCAATTATTTCTATGTTCGACCCGGTAACCTGCTTCGAATTCAAGGCCGAGCAAGCTTTTTATCAGCATCTTATTGATATTTCTATGAGCGACGACTAAGACATGGCCCTTTTGAGCAACTGAATCTGAAATCGCTTGCAGGGGTTTTTGGATTCGATCGTAAACTGTTTTGAGATTCTCACCGCCACCCGGTAGAGTCACATTGATTTCATCCCGCAAGAATTCTTTATACAATTTTGCAGAGTAGTCATCTGAAAAATCAATCTTGTGTTCACCTTCAAACACACCGAGCTTGACCTCGTTTAGCTCGGGAACAATCGCAATGGGGATTTTCTTTTCATCACTTAGCGGCTGGGCCGTTTGGATTGTTCTCTGTAAAGCACTGGTATAGATTTTTGCAAGGGGTAACGATCGTAGATGAAAAAAAAGATTCTTTCTTTGCAGGAAACCTTTCGAACTGAGGGGACGATCCTGCTGGCCCTGGATCAATCCCAGCGCATTCCAGTCCGTTTCCCCGTGACGAGCCAGCAGCAGACAGTTTTGTCGCAATTTATTTAAAAAGTCTTTTAGTGAAGCGTATATCATAATTCGCTTGATGGCGTCGTAAAAGTCCCATCTACGGCGTTGTCGTGTTTTTTCAGACGCTCGGCATACCATTTGTATAGCCTCGCCCCTGAAAAAA
>JAOZUU010000511.1 GCA_029938515.1 Desulfobacterales bacterium
AAGTTAGGTACTAAACGGCCTTAAAGCAAGCCACGCTGTGCGTATCGCTCAGGTGAACCATGGTTGGGCGTTCACCGGCGCATTGATTCAGATCGGCCCTGCGGCAGCGGGGAAAGAAGCGGCAATGATCGTGGTCGGGCGTTTCGCGGGGTGTCTTCAGCAGCGTATTGTGGAATTTGCAGGCCGAATCCTGGCAATATATCGGCAGGGCATCGAGCAAAGCCATGGTATAGGGGTGCGCGGGATGCCGGATTATTTGCCGGGCCGGGCCCATTTCCACCAGGTTGCCGCGATAGATGACGGCAATACGGTCACATAAAAAGTTCGCCGCCGCCAGGCTATGGGTGATAAACAAAAAAGTGACATGGTACTTGTCTCTTAAAGTCGATAGAATGCTGAAGATCTGATAGGAAGTCGTAGCGTCCAGCATGGAGGTGGGTTCATCGGCCACAATGAATTCCGGATTCAACACCATGGCCCGGGAAATTGCCACCCGCTGGCGCTGGCCGCCGCTTAACTCATGGGCATAACGGGGAAAGAAATCCTCTGCCGGTGTCAATCGAACCGCGGATAACGCCTGAGCGACTTTCTCATTTCGCCCGTTATGGTCACCCCGGCGATGAACGACTAAAGGCTCGGCCACCGTATCATAAATGGACAGCTGGGGATTGAGGGATTGGTAGGGGTCCTGGAAAATCATCTGGACTCTGGCACGAAAGTCCTTCAGCATCTTTCCCCGGATGCGGGTCATATCCTGCCCGTCGAGGAACACCTGCCCCTTATTGGGTTTTTCCAGCTTGACCATTAATCGTCCCGCCGTGGTCTTGCCGCTGCCGCTTTCACCCACCAGGCCAAAGATTTCCCCCCGGTTGATTTGAAACGACACCTGGTCAAGGGCCACGATTTTATCTGCCGTCTTCGTTCCGAAAAGCGTGCGCTTGGGCCGGTAGATCTTGCTGATCCGGTCCATTTTGATGATGGGCTGAGATGGCTGGCTCATTTTTTAAAGGTCGCCCTTCGACACGTTTTTACAGAACACGCGGTGAGAAGACGAAAGGGGCACCCATTGAAATGAATCCGTACGGCAGTGGTCCGTGTGGTCCGGGCATCGGTGGTAAAAAGGGCATTGCTCGGGGGATCTCTCGATATGGATGACGGGTTCAGATATCTGGATTGGTTTTTCAGGATCGACGCTCAACGTCAGGTTCGATGCGAGCAGCATTTTCGTATACGGGTGGGCCGGCGAAGAGAGGACTTCCTTTCTGCTGCCGCTTTCAACCATCCAGCCATCGTACATCACGGCGATATCGTGACATACATCGGCCACCACGGAAATGTCATGGGAGATGAAAACCATGGCAATATCCATTTTTTCCTGGAAACTTCGAATTTCTTTTAGAATTTGATCCTGAACAATCACATCGAGCGCGGTGGTCGGTTCATCGGCAATAAGCAGTACCGGTTGACAGATCAATGCCATGGCGATAATCGCCCGCTGCTTCATGCCGCCGCTGTACTGGTGGGGGTAATCGCGAAGTCGGTTTTCAGGGATGCCCACCATGTCGAACAACTCGGCCGTTTTTTTAAGGGCGGCCTGTTTGTCCAGACCGGGCTCATGGGTCAGAAGGGCCTCGGCAATTTGTGTATCCACCCGCTGGACCGGATTTAATGCATTCATGGCGGCCTGGAAAATCATGGCGATCTTTTTCCAGCGGATCTTCCGCATGGCCGTTGGGGATAGTTCCAGAAGATCCTCCCCTTCAAACAGGATTTTTCCTGAAAGTATCGAAGCGTTTTCAGGCAGCAGCCGCAGAAGGGCCATTCCGATGGTCGTCTTTCCACACCCGGATTCTCCCACGAACCCAAGGGTTTTTCCCCGTTCGAGGACAAAGGATACCGAGTCTACCGCGGTGATTAAGCCGTTGCGACCGTCATATCCGATGGACAGATTATCTACTTGTAGAAGGGCCATTTTATTCGACTGTTTTTTTTCGCAAACGGGGGTCCAGAACGTCGTCCATGGCCCGCCCGATCATATAAAACGACAGCGTGATTAACGAAATACAAAGCCCTGGCGGTAAAAGCCAGTAGGGTGCCTTGAACATATGTCCCGTTTTCCATACCCACTGGAGCATCATCCCCCAGCTCACCGTGCCCGGGTCCCCAAATCCCAGAAAGGCCAGCGCCGCCTCAACGATGATGGCGTAGGTGACCATAAAGGTCATGTAGAGAAAGGAGAGGGGAAGGACATTGGGCATAATATGTCTGAAAATAATCCTGAGGTGAGAAGCCCCCACAACCCTGGCGGCGTCGATAAAAGGTCTCTCTTTCAGAGAGAGTGTTTGCGCCCTGATCACACGGGATACCCCCGGCCATTTAAAAATGGAAATAATCAAAACGATGATCCAGATGTTCAACTGACCGAACAGCGAAGCCAGGATGAGTATGACCAAAAGGACGGGCAGGACCATGAAGATATCGGCCACACGCATGAGCAATGTGTCCGTAAACCCACCCAGATAACCGGAGATCATGCCGATGACGGTACCCAGAACAATGCTCATGAAAGCAGCCGCTGCACCTACCATGAAAGCGATTCTCGCACCTGCCAGGAGCTGACTGAAAATATCCCTGCCCATGAAATCCGTTCCCAGCCAGTGTTTCAAACTAGGTCCGGTTGAATTGTAGATCTGGGGATCAACGCCTGTCATGGGATTGTACATGGGATCGATATGGGGAGGAATAAAGGAGCAGAGGGCCATCAGTGCAAAAACGGAAAGAAGCATCAAGCCGATCTTCCCAAGGAGGTTTTCCTTGAAAACAGCCCATCCGGCGAGGAAACG
>JAOZUU010000512.1 GCA_029938515.1 Desulfobacterales bacterium
CTTTTCCGGGCATAACTGCCGGCAACATATTTTCCAGCCATAATATCCTCCTCTCGGTAAAAAGGTATGCCTGAATTATGGTATCTTCAATATCCGGACATTCAAGAAATATGCCATTTATTATCTCACTCGGGGAATGGGAGAAAAACCATCGCCTTTACCTGCCTGCACCGAAGCTCCTACTTGCGCGCTGCGCGCAGGCAAGTCGGCAGGCAGGGGTGAAGACTTTAGTTTAATTGTTGGTGCCCCCAAAGGATTCAAGGAAATGCTTGTCGGATCTCTTCACTTGTCGGAGTGAAACGAAGATCCCGCCATCGGGGACCCCTTGACCCCTTGGACCCTTGAATCCCAACCCTTCGGCTTTACCTGCCTGCGCCGAAGCTTCGGCAGGCAGGGCCGAAGGTTGTTGACTTAAGACTGTAAACAGTCAAGAGACAATACAACCGTCATTCAGTGGACATATTTGCTTTATTATCAGAAGTTAAGGGTTCACGAATAAATAAGTTTGCGATTTCAAGTGTTGAGACACCTGCCTGGCAAGGAGTGGAAGCACATGAATATCATGTATATTTCAATGATTAACCTGCCAAAGCTTGGTGATGGGTTAAAATTTGAGTATGACTACTCAAACAGCCCAATAAAACCAACGCTCCTGTTAACCCAATACGGATGGATATTCCCTGGATGGTATGTGAACTGTGTAATATGTCTGGATCCGGGTACTCGAAACACCCGACGACAATACAGCTTGAATCTGATGTAATAATCCACAACCCTTCACGCATTGGGGCAGATCGTCTTTCATGGGGCAATCCCGGCAGGGACTTTTCATCAGACAGCCAACATCAAAATCGAATAGTTGTGAAGTATCAGGGCTTCGCTTCATGGACATATCCCCTTTTTTGGCAACTTGTTTTTGCCCGTGGTCCTTTAACGATTACCAATGAGATTTCACTATGTTTACCTCTTTCGCTGCTTCGATCAATAAATGGGTTCTGATACTATATTAATGCATGGTTGCATTTGTAATCGGATGATGAAGTATTTCCTCGTAATAATGGATATATTTTCTCGCGATGACCGTATCACTATTAGAATCGGCACCGACGCCCGTATGGCGATCACATGTGTCCGTGGATAAAAAATCTTCGATAAATAATGTAGCGCAGGATGAATCCTCCGCTTCGGGAATATTCCAAGTATAATCGGTTGGCGGCTTGTTAGTTAGTGCCTTTTGGAATATCTCCGGCAGGATTCCATCATCACGACTGCCCTTCTTGTTTTGAGAAACCGGACAAAGAATATTTACAAAGTGGGCGGATAGAATGCCGCTCGCAAGGAAATCCACCGGATTCGCCTCGCGGGTTTCTTCGTAACTACTTGGAAAATGGTCATAATATAAATACTGCCAATAGGCAGCGCCATCGATGCCTCGATCTTCAATTTCGGACAAGGTGGTCTTGGAAGTGTCAATCTCCGTTACCGTAAACAGGCAGGGTATATTTATCTTCCGGGCCAAAGCCGGAATCAAACCGGTCCTCCAGTCGACACAATGGATAAAATCCGGCCATACCCTCGGTACGATCGTGTTTATAACCTCTCGCTGGAAGGCGAGCGCAATTTTCATGTTTTCATGGTCATTATTTGCAAAAGGGCAAGTTAAATAAAAGAAGGCGCGATCTTTGGCCAGGTGGATTCTTTCCTGAGACGGTTTGCATTCCGATATGGATGGACCGCTTCCGGAACCGGCCATACGGTCGACATTGAACATGGTGCGGTAATCTGGAAGGGCGACATGAATATCAACACCTTGCTCAAACAATGCGGTGATCAACGCCGCCGAAATATCCGCCAGTTTTCCGGTCCCAACGGAAATATGATCGGCGATCTCCCCCATACCGTCAGGGAGATAGGAGACTTCCGGCGTTACAATCAGAATTCGAGGGTTATAGGATTGATTTCTCATTTTTAAGTCAGCCACCACATGTTTGTCGTTTTGTTCGAACCGATGTCTCCCCTGCAACCGGCTAACGATAGTACTGGACACCGATACCAAAACGAGAATGATCCCCTTTATCGATTTTTTTCCACCATTTGACCTCACCGACCCTTATCGACTGAAGCCATTCGGCGCCATCGGCATCGTTATGGGAAAAATCGTTTTTTGCCTTTATGCAGATGACCGGTCGCGTTTTCGAAAAATAATCGGATTCAAAATACATGCCGCTTTCACTGAAATTGATCATCTCGGCATCATAGACGTCACAACACGCATTCGGGTTTAAATAGTTCCAGCAAATCGAGGCTTTTTTATTCACCCGTTTTCCGATGCGGTTGTCAACTTTTGCATCATTTGATAATCGGCTCATGGTTACACCTCTTGAGTTGACCCAAGTAAGGTGATTCTTGTGTGAGGTTTAAACGGCAACAACTGAATTCTCACTATCACCAAAGGGAGTGGGTACAAACTTGTCAGCACCCATATCATTTTCCCATTTCTTATTATCCAACAGGTAACGAAACTGGTATTCTCTTCCTTTTCCCAGATCTAATGTTGTAGTAAATACGCCGGTTTTTAGTTTCTTCATGGGAGTGGAAGAAAAGTTCCAGTTGTTAAATTCACCGACAACGTGGGCAGTTTTGGCCGAGTTTCCAATTTCTTCTGGAATCCGAAAAGTAACTTTGCATACCGGTTTGCTTTTAAGGAATTGTTTTTTGATACTCACTACAGCTTCCTTCGAAAGTACGTATTATTTAGTTTAAATTGCACATGGGGTATAATATCATTGTTAATTTGATGTTTCATTAGTTCCATGATCTTGCGATTTTTCCAGGCAC
>JAOZUU010000058.1 GCA_029938515.1 Desulfobacterales bacterium
TTTTGAGGTTAACATCATAGTAATCGTTCATAATATCCAGGCCAACCACACGGCAGCCGTTTTCAAGCAGGCGGCGCGCCAGATGAAATCCGATAAACCCGGCCGCTCCAGTAACCAATACATTTTTGTATTCAAATCTCATTTAATTGCCTCAATTAGTTTTTTCCTTGTTGTGATCATTAAGATGGAATTAGAATCATTAATTCGTTAAATCATTCCGGTATAGCCGACTTTTCCGGGGATGATCCCTATTTATCATGTCCGTTTCCTACGTTTACCATACCAATCGAATGTGGATTCAAGCCCCTTGTTAAAAAAGTACTCCGGTTCAAAATCAAGATCACGCCGGGCACACCCGATATCAGCCAGAGAAGTTTGGATATCACCAGGTCTGAGCGCCTCGTAATCAGGTGTCAGTTCAACATTCGAGAATTTGCGGATCAATTCCCATAATCTGTTTATCGTTATACTTTGCCCGGTGCCCACGTTGATTGCACGTCCATCGGCGCTCCCTGCCACGGCGGCCAGTAAGTTTGCGGAAACCACGTCATTCACGTAAATAAAATCCCTGGATTGATCGCCATCGCCATATATGACGGGTATTCTTTTCTCAACCGCCCGTTCCATGAAGATGGAAATCACACCCGAATAAGGTGAAGAGGGATCCTGCCTGGGACCGAACACATTAAAATACCTCAGGCAAATCGATTCAAGACCGTACAACTCATAATACAACCGGGCATGCATTTCACCGATCAGTTTCTGGAGGGCATAAGGGCTTTTCGGCAATGGTGGAAGATCTTCACATTTGGGTTGGGCCGGATCGTCACCGTAAACGGCGCAGGAGCTGGCCAGGACGACCCGCGAAATCCCTTGCGCGCGCGCGACATCAAGAATCGTTAATGTTCCCGATATATTCACCGATGCGGAGCCGGTGGGATCTTCCACTGTCTGGGGAACGGACACCACCGCAGCCTGATGAAAGATCACATCGCACCCATCCGCCGCCCTCTCAACGGTGGCGCGATGACGGATGTCGCCCTCGATGAAATCGACTTTTGGCAGTACCTGTTCCAAGTTCGAACGATGACCGGTGGACAGGTTGTCAAGAACGGTGACGCGCGCTCCCCTTAAAAGCAGGGCACCCACCAGATGAGACCCGATAAATCCGGCACCGCCGGTGACAAGGGCTTTTTTTATTCCCTTCACTGGTTACTCCTTTATACTGGTATTCGATCCATACCTAAGGCCCCCGGAAAAGCTGGAACCCAATTGAATATTGGTGATTTGCGGGATCGCTCTTGAGCCGGCGCAGCCATAAGGCGAAGACCGCTTCGCTCTGTCTTTTCTAATAAAATCGATCCGCTTGACTTTCCATCAAGGGATACGTAAATTTTATCATATTCCTGAATCCCATCTGCATGGGAAAGGGAAAATTCGTCAACAATAGGTACATCAAGTGAGCCAATGAAATCCATTTATGTCCAAATCAAATTATTCGCAACCCTGTCGAAATACATGCCGGCCGCTTCCGACCATTACCCGTTGTCCCCCGGGATGACGGCCGGCGAGCTGGCAGTTCACCTTAAGCTGCCGGCCAATCAGGTCAAACTGATTTTCATCAATGGCCGCAAATGCCCCCCTGATACTGTTCTAAAGGAAACCGATCGTATCGGTATCTTTCCTCCGGTCGGTGGGGGTTAGCCACCGAGACACTATCCTGGCGGTTGAACCGACTTAAGCCTGAAAGTAACCGTTGTGCCCTGCCCAGGTTTACTTTGGATATCGAGCCGACTATTGTAGCCTTCAAGCAGATTATGCACAATGGACAATCCCAAACCTGTGCCCCGAGGTTTATTTGAATAAAAGGGCAGAAATATCCGCTCCAGGTTACCCTTGTCGATTCCAATGCCGTTATCGACAATTTCCACGGTAATGTAATCGTCTTTCGGAATGGTTCGGATTATCACCCGCCCGTCTTCTCCAACCGCCTCAACTGCATTGAGCAATAGATTCCACAATACCTGTCGAAAATGCACCGGGTCCATTTCGACCCAGAGGTCCGGCTTCAGCTCTTTGGTAATGTCCACGTCCCGATGGGCACCGTCTTTTTCCAGTAAAACCAGCGTCTCCCCAATCTCTTTCGTCAGGCTTACCGGTTGCAGTTGACCGCCGGGTGTTTTCGCGAAAAGCAGAAAATTATTAACCAGGTTACTGAGCCGGTTGGCTTCTCGATTGACAATTTCCATCAGTTTATGCTGGTCCGGATCTACAAACGGCTCCTGTCTGAGAAGCTGGATGGAACCGGTCATCGAGGCCAAAGGGTTCTTGATCTCGTGGGCCAGACCGGCGGCCATCTCGCCCAGAGAAGCCATTTTATCTACCCGGACGACATGGCCTCGCATGGCTTTCAGTTCCCTTTTTGCCCTTCGGGTCTGTTCAACCAGATAGTTACCAAGCAAGGAAACGGCAAGGCAGGCAACGATAACGAGAAGGGTTTTATAAGTGACATGGCTCCAGGGGTAACTGGCGGCGGAGTGAGCCCAATCCGGGATCAATGATGGAATTTTGTTGAAGAACTCCAAGCCAACGAGAATAGTATACATAATGCCGCACAGTATCGCCATGGCCAGGCTGTTTCGGGAATTAAGCAGGATACTGGCATAAATAATGACTACCGGATACAGAAAGGAGTAAAAACTCACAAACCCTCCGGTTAAGTAAATGAGTACCGTCACAGTAAAAATATCCAGTCCGATCTGGACATAGGCCACCCTTATCAACTTTTTAGCTTTATAAAATGCCAGGGCATAGCCCAATGAGCATATAAAGATAAAACCGATCAGCCCGTAAAGTAATAATAGTGCGGAGGCCGGAACCAATAATTGATTTCTTGTGTGGACAAAAATGGTGAATGCCAGCAAAAGCGAAGCAAAAATCACCCGAAGCACAATCAGCAGCTTCAGTTTTTTCCTGTATCCGTCATCCAGGTCTGGCAATATTTCGGGACTCACTGGGGAATTACAGTTAAATAAGGCTGGCCATTTTAAATATCGGCAAGTACATGGATATGACTATTCCACCAATAACAACTCCGAGAAAAACAATCATGATCGGTTCAATTAGGGTCGTCAGGCTCTCAACGGCCTGGTCTACTTCATCATCGTAAAAATCAGCTATTTTACCCAACATGGAATCCAACGCACCGGTGGATTCACCGACGGCCGTCATTTGAGATACCATGGGTGGGAAAACGCCACTCTCCGCCATGGGATCCGCCATGGACTGCCCGGCGACAATTGATGTGCGAATTTTATAGACAGCCTTCTCTACCTTCTTGTTTCCGGCGGTTTTGGCCACAATATCAAGACTGTCAAGAATCGACACGCCACTAGACAGCATTGTTCCCATTGTACGGGTAAATTTGGCTATAGCCGCTTTCCGAATCAAAACACCAAAAACAGGTAACCTTAAAAGGAAGCTGTCAACCATCAGTCGTCCTTTTTCAGTACGATAAAACCAGACAAATGCAATAATAAAAAGTATAAATGCGCCGAGTAGAATAAAAAATTTTTCGCGAATCAGGTTACTCAGATTGATGGTAATTTTAGTCGGTAAAGGCAACTCACCTCCGAGCGTCATGAACATTTCCTGAAAAGTAGGGATAACAAAAATCAAAATAATACCCAAAACCACCATCGCGATAATAAAAGTGACAGCTGGGTAGGACATGGCACCCTTAATTTTAGCCTTCAGACGATCAATCTTTTCCATATAGGATGCCAAACGCCCCATAATTGTATCGAGTATCCCGCCGGCCTCCCCTGCCGCAACCATATGCACAAACAGGTCGTTAAATTGTTTGGGGTACTTCTTAAACGATTCGGACAGGGTTGCGCCACCTTCCACGGATTCACGGATGTCACGGGTTATTTTTTTAAATGTTTTGTTTGTCTGTTGCGCTTGCAGAATATCCAGGCACTGGATCAAAGGCAGACCGGCATCAATCATGGTGGAGAACTGGCGCGCGAAGACAATGACATCCTTCGAGCGGACTTTTGGCTGGAGAAATGCGACATTTTCGAACAAATCCTTGGGTTTTTTCTTTACCCGCTTGGGGGTAATCCGCATCCGAAGCAACCGGGATCGAACGATACTTGCATCGGTCGCTTCCATCTCCCCTTTTTGCTCTTTTCCGGTACTGCTTTTTCCTACCCATTGATAAACGGGCATGAATGCCTCCTTTGGCTACCGCGTATCCGCAATTATCTTATCAACACCCATTATTATTATAGCCAATTTAAAATAATCACCGAACCATCTCTTCGGATGAATTGAATCTGTGATATCCCGATTCAATCATTGCCTTGCTTTTTGCAAAAAACATACCAAATATAACAAAGAGACTTAACCGTATTGCTTACACGCATCATATATGCCATCATTTCCAAACGATAGGTTGCCATCAAATAAAATCGGTAAATGAATCAACGGTTTTACCGGATACAACCAGGTAATGTGAATGACGATTTTTGTAATTCTATTATCACCCTGCTCCAAAAAAAACGCTGAACATCAGCTCTCGGATTCTCGATGAATATGACTCAATTCGTCAATATATCCAAATATTATATGCTCCCAGGTGCTGTCAAGCCGTCTGAAACCACTTTAATCATATAAGTTGATTTACTGCAATGCTTGAAAATAGATTTTCAATATGTAACGATAGGTTCATGAGATCCGGATATTCAACCTAATAGACCTGACCGCCCCGATAAATGCAAGACGGCCTTTCCATTATCACTACTCATGTAAATGCGGACTTCGACGCCATGGCTTCCATGCTGGCGGCTCAGAAATTGTATCCTGAAGCCCGGGTTGTATTTCCCGGTTCCCAGGATAAAAACCTGCGCAATTTTTTCATCAAAACCATGGTTTACCTGCTAAACATCGCCGATATCAACAATATTGATTTTACCAAAATCGTCCGTCTGATTTTAGTTGATACACGCCAGTCGAGAAGAATTGGAAAATTTGCTGAAATTTTAGACAAGCCGGGCCTTCAAATTCACATCTACGACCACCATCCGGTCGTGGCCGGAGATATTCAAGGGCATCATGAAGTACTCCATCTCACTGGCGCCACGGTTACTATTTTAACGGAAATTATTAAAGCCCGCGGCATCGAGATTTCACAAGACGAAGCCACGATCATGTGCCTGGGGATCTATGAGGATACCGGATCCTTTACATTTTCTTCTACCACCGAAAGGGATTTTAAAGCAGCCGCGTATCTGTTGGGTCAGGGGGCCAATCTGAATATTGTCGCCGACCTGATCGCCCGGGAAATCACGCCGGAACAAGTCGGTATCCTGAATGATATGATCCAGGGGGCGGTTCCGTACAATATCAAAGGGCTTGAGGTCGTATTGACCACTGTGAAAACGGATCATTACGTACCCGATTTCGCTTTTCTTGTTCATAAAATGATCAACATGGAGAATCTGAACGCCATTTTCGCCCTGGCGCTCATGGAAAATAAAATTTATGTGGTGGGCCGCAGCCGGATCTCCGACCTTGATGCCGGTGCGGTTTTAAGATGCCTGGGCGGCGGGGGACATGCATCGGCCGCTTCCGCGACGGTCCGGGAAAAAACCCTGGCACAAACCGAGCAGGAGCTGATCCAGATCCTGCATGATACCGCCAAGTCAAGCCGCCGTGCCGAAAACCTGATGTCCGCTCCGGCCATCACGGTGAATACCGAAACGATCTGCGCCGATGCCTCCGTTTTGCTCAACCGCTACAGTATCAATGCTCTGGTGGTTGTAGATACATTAAAAACAAAGATCCGCCTGAAAGGATATATTACCAGACAAATCATTGAAAAAGCACTGTACCATCGCCTCGGCGAT
The DNA here is from genome assembly GCA_029938515.1 of Desulfobacterales bacterium. Classification (GTDB taxonomy): domain Bacteria; phylum Desulfobacterota; class Desulfobacteria; order Desulfobacterales; family QNYZ01; genus QNYZ01. The sequence goes on from JAOZUU010000058.1 coordinate 5,913, forward strand.
GTTCCCGTCCACGAATACATGAATACGGATATGGCGATTGTTCAACCTGAAGCGCCCCTTTTTGAAATCCAGGAAAAGATCATCACCAACAAACAACGCATCATGCCGGTGGTAAAAAACAATCGGATTCTCGGGGTCATTACCCGTACCGACCTGCTCAATACCCTTGTCCAGCAACCCGAAAATCGCCGGTCCGGCGCCATTGACCAAACCGATCATCAGCTGAATGTTCGCAGTCGCAATATTGTCAACCTGATGCGCGAACGGCTTTCAAACCGTTTACTTGACATGCTGAAAGACATTGGCCGAACAGCGGATGAGCTTGATTACGGGGCCTATGTGGTTGGCGGGTTCGTGCGTGACATGTTCCTAAATCGCACCAACGAAGATATCGATATCGTTATCGAGGGGGATGGCATCAAGTTTGCCAGAAGGTATGCCCGGATCGTTCATGGCAGGATCCATACCCACGCTAAATTCGGTACCGCCGTGGTTATTTTCCCGGATGGATACAAGGTTGATGTAGCTTCGGCCCGCATGGAATACTATACCTATCCGGCCGCCCTGCCCATCGTGGAAATGAGCTCCATCAAGCTCGATCTGTATCGACGCGATTTCAGCATCAACACCCTGGCCGTCCGTCTGAATAATAAATGGTTTGGCACCCTTATCGATTTTTTCTCCGCCCAGAAAGATATCAAGGAGAAGGTTGTCCGCATATTGCATAATTTAAGCTTCGTGGAAGATCCGACCCGGGTTTTCCGTGCAATTCGATTTGAGCAACGGTTCCGGTTTACCATCGGCAAACTCACCGTGCGATTAATTGAAAATGCGGTTCGAATGAATTTTTTTAAACGGCTGAGCGGTAAACGGGTCTTTACCGAGCTTAAACTCATTTTGGAAGAAGAAAATCCGCCTTCCGCTTTTAGTCGTCTGGATGATTTCAAACTGCTGCAGGCAATCCATCCCTCGATCCGCTTCAAGGACGAACTGGCCGACCTTTTTGCATCGATAAAAAAGGTGCTGGTCTGGTATGATCTTCTTTTCCTCAGCGACGCCCATGAAAAATGGGTTGTTTATTTCCTGGCCCTTTTCCGACATATCAAAAACCCTGAAAATATGAGGGAAGTTTTTATGCGGCTGGAACTCATGCCCCGTTACCAGCGTCTGTTCAGCCGGGAACGTATCCAGGCCGACCGCTATCTCCGGTGGCTGGCGCAACACATGCCCGTGAAAAACAGCGTCCTCTCCAACCGCCTGGCAACTTTTAAAATCGAGCTGGTTCTGTATATGATGGCTGTTACCCCAGATAAAAAAATAAAACAGCGGATATCCTATTATCTGACACACCTGCGACATTTCCGGATCAGCTTAACCGGCAGTGATCTGAAGGATATGGGTATCGAACCGGGTCCTGTTTATCGTCAAATTTTTGATTCCGTTTTAGGGGCGCGGCTGGATGGAATAATCAGGACACGCAAAGGGGAGCTTGATTTTGCCAGACAATTTATCCAGCAGTCCCTGTCATGAATTCAGGATTTTTCTTGCGCTGCCGACCGGCTTTATTATAGACCTGCACAACTTATTGAACAACATCCTGGATCTGAAATGAGAAAGTACTGATGAAAAAAAAAGTGACTCTAACCGGTATAACCACTACGGGAACGCCTCACCTGGGCAACTATGTGGGCGCCATCCGGCCGGCAGTGGAAGCCAGCCGGCAAGAAAATAACCGCTCGTTCTATTTTTTAGCCGATTACCATGCCCTGGTAAAAAATCAGAATCCCGAACGATTCCGGCAATCGACCCGGGAGGTAGCCGCTGCCTGGCTGGCCCTGGGTCTGGATACGGATCAGTCGATTTTTTACCGCCAGACCGATATCCCCGAGATCATGGAACTCACCTGGATATTGATGTGCATGACCGCCAAGGGGTTGATGAACCGGGCCCATGCGTACAAGGCCCTGGTAGCGGAAAACGAAAAAAAACGGGCCGGAGACCCGGACAAGGGAATTTCCATGGGATTATTCTGCTATCCGGTCCTCATGGCCGCCGATATACTGATGTTTAAGGCCAACGAAGTACCGGTAGGCAAAGACCAGGTCCAACATCTTGAAATGGCCAGGGATATTGCCGGTCGATTCAATCATGTTTTCGGTAATACGTTCGTGTTGCCCGAGGCAGTAACCGATACGAAAACAGCGGTGCTAAAAGGGCTGGATGGATTAAAAATGAGTAAAAGCTACGACAATACGATCCCCCTTTTTGTACCGGAAAAGAAACTCCGTAAATTAATAATGAAAATTAAAACCAACTCCCAGGGGCCGGAAGAACCCAAGAATCCGAAAACCTGTACGCTTTTTGAAACCTATCAGGCCTTCGCCACCAAAGAAGAGGTTCTTGCAATGAAAGACCGTTATGCGGCCGGCATCGCCTGGGGTAAGATGAAACAGATCCTTTTTGAATATCTTAACGATCACCTGGCCGAACCCCGCCGGCATTACCAATCACTAATAGAAAATCCGGAATATATTGAAAAAGTCCTGAAAGAAGGCGCCGAAAAAGCCCGCGCCCATAGTGTCCCGTTCCTGGCCGAAATCAGGAAAAAAATAGGTGTTCAGGCGATCGGCGGATAAATGACCCCGGATCCTTACCAGATCAAGCTGGAAGATATCTTCGAAGGTCCCATGGACCTTCTGGTTCACCTGATAAAAAAAAATGAGGTGAACATTTACGATATTCCCATTGCCCTGGTCACTGATCAATACCTGGAATATCTGGAATGGATCAAGACGATGAACGTCGATGTGGCGGGTAATTTCATCCTCATGGCGGCTACATTGACTCAGATCAAATCAAAAATGCTGTTACCGGTCCATGACGGGGAAGATGATGATGATGATCCGCGAATGGAAATCATTCGGCCCCTTAATGAATACCTGCAAATGAAGCAAGCGGCCGAACAGCTTTTACAACGGGACCTGCTTGGACAGGACACATTCATCCGGCCCATCTCCGAAAAGGATATTCCCGCCGAGCCTGATGATGCGTACATTCAAGTAGGGTTATTTGAACTCATCGATGCGTTTCGGACTATTTTAGCCGACCTGGATGCGGAGCAGCAAATCGATTTCACGGCCGACCGCATTTCCATCAAGGATCGCATCGCTCAGATAATCGAAGAACTGGAAAAACGGGGAAATGTGACCTTTGCCGAGCTTTTCACCAGGCCAATCCGCAAAAGCGACGTTGTGGTCACGTTTTTAGCTATCCTCGAAATGGTAAAGTTAAACCTGCTGCGGATCGCTCAGCATACCCAAAGCGGCATTATGCGGTTGTTCTACATTTAGCTTAGGACAAAACGTGGCAAAGTCCCCCTTTGAACGGGAATTTAGGGGGATGTTATTTTATTTAACAATAAGTTCCGAGATCTGAAATGGATGACTTAAAAAACATATTAGAGAGCCTGCTCTTCGTGGCTGATGAACCGCTGAATGTCGAACGGTTTAAAAAAATTATTCCCCAGACGGACACCCACCAGATCCGCCAGGCCATGGTCGATCTGGCGGCGGAATACGATACCCGGAAGACCAGCTTTTACTTAAGCGAGGTGGCCGGCGGCTATCAGCTTCGCACCCGACCCGCTTACACCGAGTGGATCCGCCGCCTGGTGCAGCCCAAACCGGCCCGGTTAAGCAGGGCAGCCCTGGAAACTTTGGCCATTATCGCCTACAAACAGCCAGTATTGCGGGCCGATATCGAACATATTCGAGGGGTAGACAGCGGCGGTGTTCTGCGCCTGTTGATGGAGCGTAATCTCATCCGAATCCTGGGCCGGAAGGAAATTCCGGGAAGGCCGTTGATCTATGCCACTACCAAACTTTTTCTGGAGGTCTTCGGCCTGAAAGATTTAAAGGACCTTCCCACCCCCCTGGAAATCGAGTCTTTGGGGTCTGGGGAGGACGTAGCAATCGAACCGCAAGACACCCAAAAAGCCCAGCCTGATGAATCTCCGGCATTGAATCCCGCGGATACCAGCGATTCTCAGCCGGAACCTGCGTCGATAATCGAACCCATGGAAAATAAAGATGACCCACAGGATTCGTCGGTGGATTCCCCTGTTGAAAAAGATCTTGACGCTGCCATTTCGGAGGATTATAAAAGCAACGAACATCCCGAAACGGGCGGTTAACTCAGTGGGAGAGTGCTACCTTCACACGGTAGAAGTCGCAGGTTCAAATCCTGCACCGCCTACCA
>JAOZUU010000513.1 GCA_029938515.1 Desulfobacterales bacterium
TCGGGTGAGGTGTCGTGTTATTATGAATCTTCATAACCCAAGTTTCAATTTTTTAAGCTACGAAATGCGCGAATCACGCGAAAGGGATCGGTTGATGATTCGTTTTTCCATTTTCGCGCTTTTTCGTAGTTTCTTTCCCCAAGCCAACTATGATGTTATTATTTACACGATATAATCGTTGTCAACGATAACACCGGAACGAATGGAGACCTGACGATGACCGTTGTTTTTAATCGTCACCGGCCCCTTAATAGCCACATCGGCCTCAAAAGTCACATCGCCCTCGACGATCAGTGATTCGCAGTCTATCAGCGAAGGGATCCCATTGGTAAAGCGGGCATCAAAATCATCGATTTTTTGAAAATAGCGTTTATCCAGTTGAATTCGGATGGACGGCAGGGTCCGGTCCGGGTTTTGATGAAGCTTAAATTCCGTATCCAGCAGATAACAGTCGGATCGTACGGCCATCAGATCATTACATTTTTTTACCGGCATAAACCGGCTGCGGGGAACTCGCACGGCCGATGCATCGTCAAACAGGGCAACCGCCGCGCCCATGGCCGTTTCAATCTGATAGACTGGCGGACTGTTTTCATCCCTCGGATCCAGTGTTTTAGGGTTGATGATGATGGGCAGGTGGATAGCGCCTTCTTTTTCAAAAATCGCCTGTAATCTCTCAAGGTTAACCCATATATTGTTGGTATTAAAATAGCGGTACCGCCGGATGTCCATAAATGCGTCGAGCTCATCTTCCGGGCACTGGGCCGATTCCCGTAGCACCAGCCGGCCATCGTGTCGCCGGGCCAGATGCCCGCCCTTGATATCCGACGGGGTTTTTTCAGCCACTTCCATCATGAAGGGGAAGCAGTTTTCAGCGAAATAACCCAGCAATCCGGCATCCATGGCAGCCCCCAGATTATCCGAGTTGGCGATGAAGGCATATTTTATGCCCCTATGGATTAGATCCTCGAGCATCCCGGACGCTGAAAGCGCGGTAAAGACATCACCGTGACCCGGCGGGTTCCATTCCAGGGACGGATCGGCCGGCCATTGGGCCGGAGTCAGGTCTTCCTGCCGGATCTTGGGAAATTTATTCTGGATAAACAGGAGCGGGTTTTGCTTGGGATTGATCTGCTTCAGGGCGACCAGTGTAGCCGCATGGGTATTGAAACTGTTCATCAGGGCCAGGGTCGTGCCCTGATGTTCCGTCTGTCCGAGAATGATCTCCAGAAACGATTTATCGTTTTTAACCGGTAAAAGGGATTTGGGACCGGTCAGGCCCATGCTGGTGCCCAGACCGCCATTTAACCGGATCATCATCGCTTGATGCGCCACGGACCTGCCTTTGCCGGCAAATTCGTCAAGATCCTCGTACAAAGTCATTTCATCGGGATGAATCGGGCGGATTTCCCGGTCGCTGATCAAGCCGGTTTCACCGGTGCATACTTGTCGATAATAATGGGCGTAGGTATCCCTTACCACCGGTGCCAATCCATCGGCTTTCATTTTCGCCTGAAATAACAGCAGCTTGTTTTCCCAGCGATTATCCATTACGGCACGTTTTCTAACTTAAGTGACCGGTTCGATCCACGTCATCGGATCTGCGGTACGGCCGTATTGAATATCGGTGATGGTTTGGTAAAACTTTTGCGCCAGAGGGCCGACCTTGCCGTCGGTCACTTCGATCACCTGATCGCCGTATTTCAATTCTCCCACCGGTGAAATCACCGCGGCGGTGCCGCAACCAAAAATCTCCTGAAGCCGTCCGGCGGCATGGGCCGACATTACCTCGTCGATACTGATTTGACGCTCGGCCACTTTCATATCCCAGGATCTGGCCAGGGCCAGCACGGAATCACGGGTGATACCGTGCAGGATACTGCCACTCAAGGCGGGGGTAATCAGCTCGTCATCGATGACAAAGAAGATATTCATGGCGCCGACTTCTTCTATGTTTTTCCTTTTGACGCCATCGAGCCACAGCACCTGGGTGTAGCCTTTTTCATGGGCCTTGTTTCCGGCCAAAAGGCTGGCGGCGTAATTCCCCGGCGTTTTGGCCTCGCCCACGCCGCCGCGCACGGCCCGGACATGGTCCTGGGACACCCAGATTTTCACCGGGTCGAATCCTTCGGGATAATAGGCCCCCACCGGCGATAAAATGATAAAAAACCGGTAGGTAAAGGATGCCCGTACGCCGAGAAACGGATCCATGGCAATAATGGTGGGCCGGATGTACAGCGAGGTCTCCGGGGCCGAGGGCACCCATTTATTTTCCAGTGATATTAACTTTTTTAATGCATCCAAGGCTTCTGATTCGTCAAATTCGGGAATACACAGCATCCGGCATGAGCGGTTCATTCGTTTGAAATTATCCCGGGGCCGAAATAATTGGATCCGGCTGTCGGCGGCGCGATAGGCCTTCAAGCCCTCGAAAACGGCCTGGCCGTAATGGAGCACCATGGTGGACGGCTCCATTGAAATCGGGGCGTACGGTTCGATGCGGGGGTTATGCCAGCCCTCGTCCGGATTGTAATCCATGTTGAACATGTGATCGCTAAAAATCGTGCCGAATCCAAGCTTGGACTGGTCAGGCGGTGGCTTTAATTGATCGGTTTTATGAATTTGTATTGGCATTTAAGTTCCTCCGGTCAGGTCTGGTTTCGGATGGGATCGGAACTGGCCCCATGATTATTTTTTCGTATCAGCAATGCGATTTGGATAAGAGGTTAACTCACCTGGCAAATGGAAATCAAGTTTAAAGTTAGGGGTACGGCCAGGATGGGATCAATAGATTGAAAGCGAGGTTTTAGCGTCAAAAATGTGCAGATGTTCCAG
>JAOZUU010000514.1:0-1597 GCA_029938515.1 Desulfobacterales bacterium
GACGTAACGCGGAACACGGGCAAAAAGACAAGTAAGATGGTGGATTTAATCTTTTCCGCGGCCCTTAGTTGATCTTGCATTGTTTCAACCGGCAAAGAGGGCATCCGCCACCTCATCCATATCCGCGACGATATGTTGATAACTTTGCCGCAATTCATCAAAAGCGAACTCCTGAAGAATGGGTGTGATCACTGCCTCGTCGAATGTGCCACTGCCCAATAGTATTTTCATTGTGCTGTCCTGGGCCACTTTCGCCACTTCGTTGGCAAAGATCCTGGCTTCCGCCATCGTTGCCGAACCGGGTTTGGCAGCGGTGACGACCTTTCGCCCCATGGCCGCACCGACTTCTACATATGTCATCAGATCGGCCAGGGTAAACATAATGTATTGTTTTCTGGTAAGACGGTGTCGATGCGCCAGATCGATCAGACGGTTGAGCAGTCCGGCGGCCAGACCCACATACCGGCACCCCGATTCGGGTGTTTTGTCCGCGATTGCCGCCATCTCATCGACAATCGCCTGGTAATAACCGCCCTTGGTCTTCCAGGTTTTTTTCCAGCGAAACGTACTGATAATGTTTTGCTGAATCTCGCTGGTGCCTTCATAAATACTGGTGATCTTGACATCCCGCTTGATTTTTTCCACCTCAAACTCGGTAATGTAACCGTAACCCCCCAAGCCCTGCATGGCATCATCGGCCGCCCGGTTGGCGGCCTCGGTTGCAAACAGCTTGGCAATGGAGCCTTCTACCTGGAGATCCGATTCTCCGGCATCCAGCCGCAAGGCAATTTCATCGATGTACGCCTCGGCGGCTTTTAGCCTGACAGCATGAGGGACGATCAGCTTATGGGTATACCCCTGCTTTGCTGCCAGAGGCGTTCCAAACTGAATCCGCTCCTTGGCGTAGGGAATGACGATGGCCATAGCCGCTTCCGCTCCACCCAGCGCCATGGCGGCCACCATGAGTCGAGTGTAACCGAATACGCGGTTGGCTTGTTTAAGGCCCTGACCCGGAATATCACCGATCAGGTTTTCCGTCGGAACAAATACATCGGTAAAGGACAATGGCGATGTGTTTGAGGCCCGAATGCCGTGTTTGATCTCGCCCTTGCCCCGGTCAAACCCCTCAGCATCCTTTTCCACAACAAAAAACGTCGGCCCTTCCGGGGTGTTGGCCAAAAGGGTGATAAAATCCGCGTATCCGCCGGTGGAAATAAATTGCTTGGTGCCGTTGATGCGGTATCCGGTCAGGTTGCCACCATCGTCATAAACCGGATCCGCCTTGGTTTTAATTGCAGCCACGTTACTGCCGGCACCCGGCTCGCTGACGGCATAAGCCACCAGTGATTTCCCCTCGGCGATGGTGCCGAGCCATTTTTGTTTTTGGGATTCACTGCCCCCGACGAGCAGCGGATCGGCACCCAGTTGGATAGCGAAAAAGGCCGTACTGATCCCCAAACAAATCTTGCTTATCTCACGGATGACGGCATAGCAATCCCGGGCGCCGCCACCCAACCCCCCGTAAGCTTCCGGAATGAACAAAAGCTGCAGTCCGATATCGGGATCGAGCATCTGCCGAATGATCTCTTCCGGGAAA
>JAOZUU010000514.1:1697-2833 GCA_029938515.1 Desulfobacterales bacterium
CGGTTCCACTACCGTGCGCCCCTTGTAGCTTCCGCATTCCGGGCAAGCACGATGGGGTTCCTTGGTTTCCCCGCATTCCGGGCAGGTGGTGAGCGCTGGCGCCGATGTTTTCCAGTGGGTGTGGCGCTTATTCTTTCTCGACTTGGATGTCTTTCGTTTTGGCACAGGCATAAGTAATCTCCTAACTTATTGTATTTATAATTATATATTTGGATTTGATCCCGCTTCCTGAAATTCTTACGTTAAGTAATTGAAAATCATACTCATGTCAAGGGCTTTTGTCCGGATCTTCATTTTCATCCTATTGCCCGGCTCATTTTGATATGCTATTAGCAGTCGACATAATCTATGCTGGTTAAAAAAATTGTTTAACCATTTTATTTTATTAGTGAATAATAAATTGCCGAAGAATGGAAGAAAAAAATCATTGCCGCCGAGTATTATTTGCGGGTAAATGGGTTCAAGAAAATTAGACGGATGCATTTAAATACCGCCAAATAAAATAGCTCGTTTTACTTATGGATATATATGGTATAGTAAAAAAATACTTGTAATCAGGACAGATCAACAGTCTGGCCACCTTTCGGAAAAAGGAAACGCCATGGACACCATTATTACTCGCTTTCCACCGAGTCCCACCGGTCATCTGCACCTCGGTGGTACGCGAACTGCTTTATTTAACTGGCTTTACGCCCGGCATATGAAAGGCCGCTTCGTCTTAAGAATTGAAGATACCGACACCGCCCGTTCTACGGAGGCATCGGTCAAGGCTATTTTCGATGCGTTGGACTGGCTGGGCGTCGAGTGGGATGATGGCCCTTATTTTCAATCACAACGACTCGACATCTATCAGCAGTACCTTGACAAGATGGTCACAGCCGGCAAGGCCTATTATTGCACCTGTTCAGCAAAACGGCTGGAGGAGATGCGCAAACAGGCCAGGGCCGAGGGTGCCAAGCCCAAATATGACGGTACCTGTCGAAACAAAGGGTTGGCGGCCAGCGGTGATGCCGTGGTTCGGTTTAAAGCGCCCCAATCCGGCACCACCGTGGTCCGGGATGTGATCAAGGGCAACATCGTTTTTCAAAACAGCGAACTGGACGATTTTATTATCCAGCGCAGCGATGGGATCCCGA
>JAOZUU010000515.1 GCA_029938515.1 Desulfobacterales bacterium
TATTTGTTTAAGTTAATGGCATTGATGTGCAACCTGAACAATTGTCTGCAAATCATCAAAGGAAACGACCATGGAAGTACCGAGCAACAATGGGATTGACCTTCGTATCGATGTCCACTCTTCAGAGATCGTCCTTCCCGGTCTGCAGGGACTGCTTGCCAAGGGATTTTTGGTTCAAACGCGAATGGGGGGGACGTTGTCTGATCTGTTGTGCGGTCAACTCGGGATTGATTCGGATTATCTGAAGCACCGGGTTCAAACCCTTTTTCTAAACAGCAGTCCGGTGGATGATACGGAGAAAACAATCGTGACAGATGGTGATGTGGTGGCCCTGTCGGCCGCCATGCCGGGACTGGTCGGCGCGACCATGCGAAAAGGCGGCTTCTACGCCAGACTGCGGAATGGGATTTCCCATCAGATAAGAGATGCAGAAAAAATTGAGGAACATACGGGTATTGTTACGATCCGGCTGTTTAATGTGGTGGCGAAAGAACTGGGCCCTGTCTTTATGGGAAAAGGGGTGATGGTCGATGACAGGGCGCTACAGTCATTTCTTAAAATAGCGGCATCAGTGTTAACCTCCCCGGTATACACATTGATCGTGGATGGCGAAGAGATAGCCATGCCGGTGCTTTTAGAAAAAGACTGGCATATGCGGATGATCCGGTTAACGATTCAAACTGTTGGAGATAAAAAGGGGTGATCAGTTTCCCCGAAAGACAACATCAGACCCTGTTGGCAGCCATAAAATCTGTGTGCCGGATTTTCTGGGGCCCGGATGACCGTTTTTGCGAATCCGTACAAAAAGGGTCCTTTTTAATACCCTTCGAAGCGCTGTCCACATGGGTGGCTTACTCCCCCCCGGATATTATAGATAAAATCAGGGATGTTGTCGATCATCACGCCGATGTCCCGTCTTTCTGCAGCGACCTTGAAGAGATCTATGTCCGTCTGTTCATCAGCACCCGGGGAGGGATTGCCGCGCCCCTGTATCAGTCATGCTATGAATACGAAAATGCCCAATTGATGGGGGTGGCAGCGGGTGATATGCAAAAGCGGTTCGAATCGAAAGGCTTGGCCCTGGCTGAGAGCATGAATGAACCACCCGATCATCTCTCCATCGAGCTGGAATATTTATACTTCTTATTGGAAACCGGGTGGGCTGGAGAGAATCTGGAGTTTTTGGATGAAGCCGTATCCTTTACAGCGGACAACCTTATTCCCTGGCTGACACAATTCTATGACAAACTGGCGGTGGAAGCGGCTGGTCGCTTCTATGCGCTGATTACATCTCTTCTGATTTCAATCCTAAAATTTATTACCGCCAAAAAAAACCCCGCCACCCAATAAGAGTCGGTGTCTTCTTAGACGCAATAACCTCTTCCATCCAAGCGACTGAGCATTGCGGCGATGCGATCCAATTCAGCTTTTCATGTCCAAGCGTCATGTTGTTTCGATAGCGATCCCGATTTCGATTTGGATTATCAAGCCCAACAAAACAAATCCCCTCTGGGGATGACCAAAACCGGACCCTCTGGACCCGTATCTTTACTGGTTCCGGGTTCCTTAAAAGGTGATGCCGCCTGATTATACAACCAGGCGGCGAATGGATACACCCGTGCGGATCTTCCTATTTATCTATTCGATCTTTTTTATGTTGTAGGAGCCGTCTTTGTTGTACGTACATTCGGCTTCCAGGTAATAGGCGTTTTTCAATTCCGGCCGAAGATCCTGTAACATGTAGAAGGATTCTCCGCTTCTGGCACCCGTAGAGCAGACAAAGACAATTGTTTTATCCGCTGGAAGGGTAGCAATTTTCTTTTCCATTTCACCCACGGGGATGTTGACCGCGGTTTTAAAATGCCCCTGGGCATATTCATCCGGATCACGAACATCGATCAGCATGATGCTTTCAGGATTTTCTTCAATGGTTTTTTTAAAGGTGGCAATGTCGATGCTCCCCTCTTCGCCACCTGATTTCATTGCCACGGCCTCGGTGGTTACCCCGGCATATTTTTTATAGGCCGGATAGCCTGCCGCAAAGACCTTGACGTTTGAATAGCCGAGCTCAACCGCCCGCCGGGCGGCTTTGTGACTCAGCTTTCAGGTATAACCGCCACAGTAAAACACCAGCGGGGTGTTTTGATCCACAGGCAGTTTTCCCTTGAGCTTGTCGAAATCTGAATCCGGAATGCTGATGGCCGAGGGAATATGTCCTTTATCGTATTTCGGTTTTTTAGGCCGGGAGTCGACCAGTACCAGCTTATTTTCATTGAGCAACGTGGCCAGGTACTCCACGGAGATATCGGCATAGCTCCCGGGTGCTTTTAAATATGCCGGATAGCCGGCGGCAAAGACTTTAACGTTGTTGTAGCCGAGCTTTTCCGCCTTCCAGGCGGATTTGTGGCTCAGCTTTCAAGTGTAACCCTGACAATAGAAGATCAGCAGATCGTTTTTATCCTTGGGCAGCTTGTCGGTGAGCTTATCAAACTGGGAATCCGGCAGGTTAATCGCCGTGGGGATGTGGCCCTTAATGTACTTGGGCTTATACGGCCGGGAGTCGATGATAATGACCCCTTCGGGCTGGGGGACTGTGGCATACGGCTGGACGAACGCGGCATCCACGATGTCGTGGAACTTCCAGTCCGACGCCAGCATGATCTGCTCGGGGCTCTTTTCCTCGGCTTTCTGGACCTGCTGACCGGCACAACCGAATAAAAGGGCTGCCACCAACAAGGCCACGCCAAGCATTCCTAACTTCTTAACCATTGGTTTCATGCATTACCTCCTTAATGAATAAGATTACGATCCATTACAAAACGCTCTTCAGC
>JAOZUU010000059.1:0-4597 GCA_029938515.1 Desulfobacterales bacterium
AATGATTCGTTCGTCAAGTGGGATCAGGCCACGGTTCATCAGATGAGCCATGGTTTCGGCCGGGGAAGTGCAATTTTTGAAGTCATGAGCCTCCACCCTACCGATACCGGTGCGGCCATCTTCCGGTTGGATAAGCATCTCAACCGGCTCTACCGAACGGCGGAATTACTGATGATGGAAATTCCATTGACCCGTGATCGGCTTGGTGAAGCCGTAAGGGAAACGGTTCATCGCAATCAAGTAGAAGCGGGCTTCATTAAAATCATCGGCGCTTATACGGATGTATCCTTTGGCGTTTTACCGCCGGAGAAGCCTCTGGATATCTCCATCTTTGTTGTGGATCCCGATCGTGACCTGGGTGGACTTTCTTTTCCTTTTAAAACCGGTACGGTCGCCGGTGTTTCCAAATGGCGCAAACTGGACCCCCAAACCGTTCCCGTTGAGGCCAAGGCCGCCGCTAATTATCTAAACGGCATGGTGGCCCAAAATGAGGTCCGAAGTCGAGGATATGAGAATGTGGTTTTACTCGACACCCAGGGATTTGTGGCCGAAGGCCCCACCGAGTCAATTTTTTTAGTAAAAGCCGGCGACGTTTTCACCCCGGCAGCGGGAACGGTGTTAAAAAGCATTACCCGGGAATCTGTCATTGAAGCCACACAATTTTACGGCATGAACGTTAAGGAAACACGTGTTCCCCGTGATTGGTTGTTCGACGCCGAGGAAATCTTTTTTTCAGGAACCCCCAACAAAGTACTGCCGGTTCGGCAAATAGAAGAGCGCTTGATCGACCCCACCCCGGGCCCACTGACCCGGAAAATATCTAAAATAATGGATAAAATCATCAACGGCCATGATAAACAGTTTCGTACATGGCTGACTCCCGTGGATTAATACCGCCAGGTTGAGGCACTAGATAGAGGGAATGGTTAGGGCTTGCGAAAAAATTAGTTCACAATTTTTACGCGAGTTCTTAATCGGGATGGGACTGATCGGTATTTTTTAACTTATAATAGGCGGCGAGAAAATTATCTAGAACCGATTCGTGGCTTTGGTTTAGTTCAATAAAATCGATACCATTATCAAACCGGCCGTTTTTTCTTTTTCTGACATGGACTACATGTCCAATAATACTCACCAGGTCGTCTTTAAGGCCGATGGCCAGGGAGACTTTTTGCCTGCGGGACAACGGTTTGTATGTATCCAGGCAGATTCCCGTCTTGGAAATATTGAGGGTACGTCCCATACCCTGCCGGATGGCATTGTCGGCTTCGTCATACACGACGTACGATATCAGGTTGAGTGAATCGATGCGGGGGGATTTTCTTTTGTCTTTTACAGCCATGGGTAACAAATCACCATATGTTTGTTGGTTTTAATCAATATTATAATGCGATCCTGTTTTTTGTGTCAAGAACAAAGTGAATCAGTGCATTCAATAACAGCCGGCTGAAGATATCTGACCGGTTTTATCTTAACCACAGCTTCATTTCCGACGCTGCCCATAGGTTTTAAATTTTTCGATAACGATATCTATTTCCCGATCCGGCAGAAGGACCGGCTGGCCGATATTTTTGGCCTGATAATAAACACGGGCCACAAACTCGATTTCTTCCGCAGTGGTAAAGGCTGCGGCCATATCCGCACCGACCGTAACCAGTCCGTGATTGGCTAATAGAATTGCATTGCAGGAACCGATCCCACTGGCCACATGACGTGCCAGCGCCTTGGTGCCAAAAGTGGCGTAGGGGGCGATAGGTACGTTTTTGCCGGAAAATCCGATCAGGTAGTGTACGGGCGGGAGTTCCCACCCGAGACAGGCGATGGTCGTGGCATAAACAGAATGCGTGTGAACGACCGCCTGGATATCCGGGCGTGTCCGGTACAATTCAAGATGAAAACCAAGTTCCGAGGAAGGTTGGCACAGGCCATCCTTTATCCGGCCGGCCATGTCGGTTATAACCACGTCCACCGGTCGTGTTTTGGAATAATCCAGGCCGGATGGACTGATGGCCACCTGCTTTTTCCGGCGATTGATCATACTCAAGTTCCCGCCCGTACCGGTGGTTAACTTCGCCTTGACTAACTTTTTCCCGAATTCGACGATATTCATTCTTTCTTTTTCGAGCAGCATTCAGACTTCCTTTAGGATCACGGAAAAACAAGTAAGATTATGGATTTATTTCTTTTGATAATCCTTATTTCATGGATTGCCTTTCACCATACGGCAAGCACCCGGAGAGAGCAACGATTATGGTGCTTTTTACTGGTGTATGGGATTTAATATAAATAAACACCAACTATACATATGTCAGATAGGTCAACACCACCGTTCCGATTGCTCGAATGAGTCAGAAAACCGCTTGGGCTTCCTTCATTCTTGACACCCAGGCCGCAACAAGCTACCTTGGACTCTGAAAGACAATTGCCGTTTAATACTTCAAGCCGTTTTCGGGATATCAATATGATCGGCTATCGAAGTTCCACCATCGCCAATAAAATTCTTTTAGGCTTTTTCCCGCTAATCGTACTGCTTGGCATTATCCCCCTTTTTGCCCTGGTAAATCTGAACAAATTAACCGAAATGAACCAGCGCATGGTTCAAGAAGACGTATTTATTATTGAATCGATTGACGATCTGTTCAACGAATTGCTTTTACAGGAATCATTCGGCCAGCATTATCTGATTGCACAAACAGAGGAGATCAAACAGCACTTCACCGATCATAAGGGAAAATTCAAAGCTCTGCTTTCTCAACTCAAGGAAAAGACACGCGATCATACATTATCAGCCAAAATCGCTGAAGCCTCTGTTCAGCATCATCGCTACAACACGTTGTATCGCAACTATTTCCAGGCCAACAACGCCTTGGTTACCGAAAAAGCGGCTATGAACAACATGGAAATCTCGGCTCAATTCGACCAGCTCAGCCGCTCAATAAAAGATATCAAGCAGGTTGCCTACAAGCACCAGGAAAACCGGATTCGGCAAATTGCGGCCATCAGTAACAGAGCCTCTAAAGTGATGGGTGGGCTGGCAATCATCGGTATCTTGATCGGTATTGGATCCGCCTTTCTGGCTTTTCGATATATTCTCCGGTCGATTCAACAACTGATCCGGGCCACCGAAGAGGTCGCCAGTGGAAATTTTGATTATGTGCCTGAGATTAAAGGGGCCGGGGAACTGAAAATATTGGCCCAATCATTTTCAGACATGGGACATCGGTTGGCGGCCCTTGAAAAAAGAAGTCTCGATACGAACCCGTTAACCCGATTGCCCAGCGGCGTCACTATTGAAACCATCTTAAAGGCCAGGCTCGATCAGAACCGGCCAACGGCATTCTGTCTGGTAGATATCGATAACTTCAAGGCCTTCAACGACCGTTACGGCTATGCAACGGGAAATAAAGTAATAAAAACCACATCCAGGGTTATTCAAAAAATAACTGAAGAGTACGGTACGGATAATGATTTCGTCGGTCATATCGGGGGAGATGATTTTGTTTTCATTACAATCCCCGAAAAATACGAGAAAATCTGCCGGGAAATCATCAGGAAATTTGATGCCCGGGCCCCCCAATTTTATACATCGGAAGATGTTGAACGCGGATTTATTGAAAGCACATCCAGGCAGGGCGAGAAAATACATTTTCCCATTATGGCGCTTTCCATTGCGGTGGTGACCAATATCGGTAAAAAAGAGTGCAACCATATCCGATTTGGAGAAATTGCCGCCGAGTTAAAGAGCAAGGCCAAAACACTCAGCGGAAGTGTCTTTGTCGTGGATCAACGGAGAGATACATGAAAAAGCGATTACCGATACTTATTTTGCTTTTCTTTTTGTCCGGCTGCGTACCCGCTTGGCAATCGGCGCCATCCAATCGCGTGATCGATCAAAGTTGGCAGGTTGCGGATATTCAGGAAGAAATTGACAGGCGAGAAAATTCATCCCCATCCGATAATGAGAATTATTTTGCCCTGGCCATTCTGCACACCCATCCGGGCAATCAAAGGCCAGATTACCAAGCGGCCAATAAATATCTGAATGAATATCTCAAGGATCTGCCGACTGAGCGCGAGGATTGGCAGGCTGAATATATTTACCATTTACTGGAAAGAATCAATGCGGCCGATGGGGAAATCAATGGTATCGGAAAACAGCTTGAGATGAAAAGCGCCGCACAATCAACCTGTCAAACACAGCAGGAAACCTGCCAAAAAAAACTAAAAACAGCTCAGAATGACCTTCGAAAATCGAAAAAAAAATCGAACCAAGCACTGTATGAATTAAAAAAGAAGTCAGCCAAGATCCAGGATGAAGTTAAAAGTCTGCAATTAGAAAAGCAGAAATTAAAAAAACAACTTGATGATTTAACCGAGCTTTATATCAATCTGGAAAAAAAGCGGCAGGCAATTCAATAGTAGCTACTTTGAGGCTTATGGGCCGGTAATTGAATTGGATGATATCGATATCGGTGCTTCAGTTTATTGCAAATTTTCGGGACATCCGTGAAATATTGACATATTCCTGTCCCTCGTTACGATACTATTCAGGGGCTACCGGCTCCGGTTCGGGTGGCTCCGGTTCGGGTGGCTCCGG
>JAOZUU010000059.1:4697-10145 GCA_029938515.1 Desulfobacterales bacterium
GGCTCCGGTTCGGGTGGCTCCGGTTCGGGTGGCTCCGGCTGGGGGGGCGCCTGTCCGCTTACCGTAATTTGTATTGTGGCTGCTAAAGAATCAATCTTTCCGTCATTCGCTTTGAAGGTAAAACTGTCACTACCCGCGAAATTTGTATGGGGGATATACGTCAAGTTGGGCGTGGTGCCTGATAATGCGCCATGCAGCGGTTGGCTGAGCACTTGGTAAGTCAGGGCGTCCCCGTCTGTATCGGTGGCCGTCAGGGTGATATCCACGGGGGTATCAACTTGGGTGAATACGCTTTGATCCTGAGCCACGGGGGCCTCGTTATCAATTGTAGAATAAGTCGTCTCGCAACATAAATCGGTACTGTCGCCCCACCTGAAGGTCTGCGCAAACCCTTCCGCGTTATACCAGTAGGTCAGGGTATGGACACCGTTTTCAAAGGTCTTTTCTTCATCATCGGGGTATCCCCGGGCATCAACCAGATCATCGATTTCCTCTTCGCAATCGCAGCCGCTTAGATCGAAATCATCACAGCTATTTAAGATCGCAAATACAGAAAAAATAAGAATAATTGTCAGGATAGATGAAATGCGTTTCATTTTTTTCTTCCATTTTTGAAGTCTTGATCAAAATCGCCGGTCAGCAATTTTGATGGCCAGCTTAAAGGATTAATTATCACAAAATGGAGGCATAGGTCAAGCAGCTTGAAAAGGAACCGGTCGGACCTAAAAGATTCAGTCGATAACCGCCAGACCGGATCCATTTAACAGCACTTAATAATTACACAGATAACACATGACGATTCCTTTTACGGGCCGGCAACAACCTTCTCATCATCAGCGGCCATAATTGCAGGCTGACGCTTACTAAAAAATTCTCAATCGCTCAATCAGTAAAGAAAGAAAAAAAGCGATACCGGCTACCATGATAATGGAAGCCCCGGAAGTCAGATCAAAGGCGTATGAAAGCCATAAACCACTGACGGTAAATACGGCGCCCAGGAGACTGGAACCGATCATCATCTGAAACAGCGACCGGGTGTGCCTTTCCACGATAAAGGGGGGAATGGTCAAAAGAGCGATAACCAGAATCAACCCCACCACCTGAATCACCATTACAACGGTCACCGCCAGCATACCGATCAATAAAAAATACAGTGCCCGCACTGGAACCCCGCGAATCCGGGCGAATTCCTCATCGTATGACATGGCCAGCAGGTCCTGGTAATAAAAGACCACCAGGCCGGTGATCACAATCCCCACTGCCAGCATGATCCATAAATCCGATGCCGGTACCGTGAGGATGCTGCCGAACAAATAGCTCATCAGGTCCACATTGTATCCGGGGGTCAGGTCGATCAAAATGATGCCGCAGGCCATCCCTACCGCCCAGATGACACCGATAATCGTGTCGGCC
The DNA here is from genome assembly GCA_029938515.1 of Desulfobacterales bacterium. GTDB lineage: Bacteria > Desulfobacterota > Desulfobacteria > Desulfobacterales > QNYZ01 > QNYZ01. The sequence goes on from JAOZUU010000059.1 coordinate 6,111, forward strand.
CGATGTTTGGAATGCAGGCTGACGGCGGCCATCACCATGGCGGCCACCATGGAAAACCCGATCGTTCCCACGAGGTATGGCCAGCCGAAATAGAAGGCGATTCCGATTCCGCCGTAGGCGGCATGCGCGATCCCACCGGAAAGAAAGACGATGCGGTTGACCACCACCAGGGTGCCCATGATGCCGCAGATAATACTGGCCAGTAAACCCGCCATCAGGGCGTTGCGCATGAATTCAAAGTGGAGGGCTTCTATCATTTGTGATCGGTTAAAACCCGATGTGGCAATCCGTGGGCCACCAGTTCAACGGGGCAGACGGTTTCCCCTGTGGATGGATACATGGTTTCCAGCATCTCCCCCGTAATTTCAGCCTGGGGATGATAGTGCAGGTGCCTGTTGACGCAAGCCACGGATTTGACATAGGTCGAGATCACCAACAGATCGTGGCTGACGATTAAAATGGTCATCTCCGTATTCAATTCTTTCAATAGTTGGAAAAAATCAGCCTGACCCCTGCTGTCGATACCGGCTGTCGGTTCGTCCAAGAGCATTAATTTCGGTTTTGTCACCAAAGCCCGGGCGATAAATACACGTTGGCGCTGTCCCCCGGAAAGTTTACCGATTCTGGTATCCGCGTGAGCAACCATCTCCATCCGCTCAAGGGCATCGAGAACGACGCGCCGATCTTTACCGGTGTTTTTATTAAACCGTCTTCCCGGTTTAATCCTCCCCATCATCACGACATCCAGCGCAGAGATGGGAAAATGACGGTTCATATGAACATCTTGGGGTACGTAGCCGATATCGTGGGATGCCTTTTCCGCGGCATTGCCCATCACCCGGATCAACCCTCTGTTTGGCTTGAGCAATCCCAGTATCAGTTTCAACAGGGTGGTTTTCCCCCCGCCGTTAGGGCCGATCATAGCGGTAAAATCGCCTGGCCGTATCGCCATGCTTACATTCTCAAGCACCTTCTGGCCGTTGTAAGCAAAGGTGACATCTTCAATTTTAATAATAGCATCGTTCATGTTTTTCGTTTCATTTCAGGTTCAAGACCGCTTTAATTTTACCAGCCACCTCTTCCAGATTTTCAGACCAGTTCAAGGCCAGCGAATCGGCTGTGACCACCTGAACGCCGATTTCCCTGGCGATCTGCCGGGCACTTCTGGACGAAAACTGCGGCTGAACAAAAACCACTTTAATATGCTGCGCTCTGGCAGTCTCGATTAATTTTTTCAGTTGCGCGGGCTTCGGGTCTTTACCCTCAATTTCAATAGGCACCTGCATTAATCCGTAAGTGCGGGCAAAATATCCCCAGGATGGATGAAATACCATAAATTTAAGACCTTGTCTGTCGGCAAAGATATTCTTCAATTCCATGTCCAGCCTGTCAATCTCGAAAATAAAGACATCGTAATTTGATTGATATTCCAGAGCCTTGTCCGGATCAACTTCAATCAATGCCTCAAGGATCGTCCGTGCTTGTTTTTTGACTAGAGGGGGGGATAGCCAGATATGCGGATCCAAGGCGCCATGATCGTGGTGATCGTTCTTTTCATCTTCATGAACGGGCATCATGGAAATTTTTTCAATTCCACGATCGATAGGGATCAACTTCATCTCTGGGGTGGCAGCAACAATTTTTTGCAGCCATACTTTTTCAAACGGTACGCCAATAGAAAAATAGATATCCGCCCTGGAAAGGGTCGTCATCTGTCTGGGCTTGGGTTCGTATGTCGCCGGACTGGCGCCGGGTAGAACCATCACATGAACATCAACGAAGTCTTTGCCAATTTGTTGCACAAAGTACTTTTGGGGCAGGATGCTGACAAAAACAGTTAATTTATCCGCTGAAAAAGCACTAACTGGATGTAAAATATATAATATCAGCAAAATAAAACATACCCTCCGGCACCACCGCATAGAGGCTCCTTCCTAAATCAGTACGTGCAACTTAATTGCATACGCTACAATTAATTTTCATGTTGTTATTTGTCAATACGGTGACATTTTTTAACTGCCTGAACAAAGAAAAAATCTTCGCGCGAAGCCGCTCGATAATCAATCGGAAAGGGTATAAATCACGACGGTTGGTTTGCGAATAATAAATCCACAAGATTGCGCCGGATTCTGGTTCGTCTACAAGGCACACCCGCCAGTGGATGTAACGCCATAGGCGGAACAGAAGGACAGTCCCGTCTATGCGGGATGGATTTATTTTTTCCCGGGCGCCTTATCCGGAAAAAAGTGTTTGCTCTGAATCCAGCAGCAATTCCAGCTCATTGAGACGATCGATATGGGCAGCGGCTGTTAATGAACGATTTCGATAGGCGATCAGCGGCATTCCGGCCGCCTGGGCGGCCTGTTGGTCCAGCTCCGAGTCCCCGATATAAATCGCCTGATGCGGCCCGATGTTGAAATAGTCGGTCACCTTCAGCAATGGATCGGGGTGGGGTTTGGGACGGGGAACATCCAGGGAACTGACCACCAGATCGAAATATCCATCCAGTCCGTGGACTTCCAGAACCCTGCCGATGGTATCACTCCGATTGGTGGCAATGGCGGTTATAAATTGCGATCCGATTTTTTTTAAAAGCGGCTTTAAATCCGGCTCGATTTCCATTAAATCATAAAACGGTTCGTAACCCATCAGGTCTCGATAGGCCTGCGCCGCCTGGATGGATTCATTGTCGCCAAACAAAAAAGAAATGCTTTCACCCACCGTGTGCATCTGGATAAAATCGAATTGTACCGGTGTCATTTCCGGCTGGCCGAAATGATGTAGAACCCGGTTGTAGTAGGCTGTATTGGCCTTGACGGTGTCAAACATGACACCATCACAATCAAATATCACTGCTTTGGTCACGTTCATCATTTCCGATTGATGGACACTATTTTTCCGCATGTTCTCAATAAGTGATGATCATTTACTGTAGGAGCGAGCTTGTTCGCGATCGAGTTCCCCAATTCACGAGCAAGCTTGCTCCTACATGGATCTTCGTACCGCCAGTTATTGAGTCTTTGATCCAGTCTCCGACCCTGCCGATACGTCTTGCTTCACATCTCCTGAAGCATCTTTTTTCGAAGGGGCCTCCTTTTTCGCCGGTTCCTGATCGGCAACCGGTTTTTTCGGCGCCGATTCGGACACCGGTTTATCCCCACTTTTCGGCTCGATAATATTTCCATATACCCGAACCTGAAGCTCGGGTTTTAGTTTGCTATCGGTCTTCAGGGCGATGATATCATAGTACCGGCCGGCCTGCCGACGGGTATTTTTCACGGTGAGCTGATATTCGGCCCCGTTATCTCCCTGTTTTTCCTCCAGCGCGAATTTGATATCGTCGCCCTGTTTGGCCGTTGTTTCGATAATCTTAAATGGATATTCCTTTTCGGGTATGATGATCACCGTTTGGCTGATCTCTTCATCAATGGCCCCGGTTAATTGGATCCGTTTGGGACGAATCGTGACAAATCTCTTCACATACCCTTTTACCACCAGAGTCAGGTTCTGTTTCTGGGGATCGTTGGTTTGAATCACAATCCGTTTGGAAACCTGCCGTCCTCCGTATCCCTTGGTTGACACCTTGGCCGTTAATGCTCCCTCGCCGCCGGCGGGGATCTGCTTCGAGTACGAAGCCGCGGTGCACCCTCAGCCCGTCCGCACTTTTAAAATCTTCAGCTCGGCCGTCCCGGTATTTTTAATAACAAACTTATGGGTGACGCTCTCACCGTCGAGCACCGGTTCAAACTCAAAAACCGGCTCGACGGCAACGGCTTTGGCGGCTGTCTTGGGTTCCCCGGATGAATCAACCGATTTCGCTTCAAGTTGATTTTCTACCGACGTCCCGGATGCGGCAGACGGTTCGGTATTCTGACCACCATGGCAATCGAAGCTGACAAAAAAAAGTGCCAGGCACAGCGCAATACTTGAAAATAAAGGCTTTTTTACGCTCATATCTAAAAACTCCTTTGAATTATCGTTTTCGACGTCCGAATTCGCTATACGATAACCCGGCATTTGTCAAGATCAGATGCC
>JAOZUU010000516.1 GCA_029938515.1 Desulfobacterales bacterium
AACAAACTGGTGATTGCACCCGGTATGTTGAGCGGTACCAAAGCCGCCATGTCCGGTCGGATCTCCGTGGGATGTAAAAGTCCGCTGACCGGTGGCATCAAGGAGGCCAATTCCGGTGGCCAGGGGGCGCAGGTGCTGGCCAGGCTCGGGTACGCCGCCATCGTACTGGAAGGGGCGCCGGCGGATGATACCCTGTACAAGGTTTTTATTAATAAAGATGGTGTTCAGATTGCTCCGGATAACAGCCTGAAAATGCTCGGTAATTACGACCTTATCGATAAAATAACCGCCGAATATGGCGACAAGGTGGCCTGCATCTCCATTGGTCCGGCCGGGGAGATGAAACTGGCCGCCGCCTCGATTGCCTTTACCGATATGGAAACCCGGCCCACCCGTCATGCCGGGCGCGGCGGGGTCGGTGCCGTGATGGGGAGTAAGGGGATCAAAGTGATTGTCCTGGACGACACCGACATGAAGATGCGTGAACCCAAAGATCCGGAAAAATTCAAGGCGGCCAACAAGGCCTGGGTGGCGGGGTTGAACAAACATCCTGTTACCGGAGAAGGGTTGCCCGCTTACGGCACCAATGTGCTGACTAATGTCATCAATGAGGCGGGTGGTTATCCGACTCACAATTTTAAGACAGGACAATTTGACGGGGCCGCCGATATCAGCGGCGAATCCCTGGCTGAGCTGGAAAATACCCGCGGGGGCGAAGGTTCCGCCACCCATGGCTGTCATCGGGGCTGCGTGATCCGGTGTTCCGGGACCTTTTACGATGCGGACGGCAATTATGTGACCAAACAACCCGAGTATGAGACAATCTGGGCCCATGGCGGCAATTGTGGCATCAGCGATCTGGATGTAATTGCCAAGCTGGACCGGATGGACGACGATTTCGGGCTGGATACCATCGAGATGGGGGCCGCCATCGGCGTGGCCATGGAAGCCGGTCTGGTTGAATTCGGAGACGGCGAAGCGGCCATCAACCTGATCGCCGAGGTTGGCAAGGGAACGCCCATGGGCCGCATTCTGGGCAGCGGTGCCGCTGTTACCGGCAAAACTTACGGGGTGGAGCGCGTGCCCGTGGTTAAGGGACAGGCCATGCCGGCCTACGATCCCCGGGCGGTGCAGGGCATCGGTGTTACCTATGCCACCAGCACTCAGGGGGCGGATCATACCGCCGGTTATGCCGTGACTGCCAATGTTCTTGGCGTGGGCGGCAACGTTGATCCATTAAAACCCGAAGGCCAGGCGGAACTGTCCCGGAACCTGCAGATTGCCACAGCGGCGATCGATTCAACGGGGATGTGCCTGTTTATCGCGTTTGCCATTTTGGACCAGGAGGATACCTTCCAGGCCTTGATCGATTTGTTGAACGGTTTTTACGGGTTGAGTTTAACGGCGGACGACGTGACGGCGCTGGGTAAAAAGGTTCTCACCGTCGAACGTGAATTCAATGCCGCCGCCGGATTCACCAAGGCCGACGATCGGCTCCCGGCTTACATGAAAAAGGAACCCCTGGCGCCGCACAATGTTGTATTTGAGGTGCCGGATGAAGAACTCGACCAGGTATTTAACTGGTAGGAACAGATACCATGGAAGAATCCCTGCGTCAGCGAATTGAAATCCGGCAGGGGGATATCGCCCAACTGGCGGTGGATGCCATCGTTAACGCGGCCAATACCTCGCTCCTCGGGGGCGGGGGCGTGGACGGTGCCATCCACCGGGCGGCCGGGCCGGGACTTCTGGCCGAATGCAAAGGCATCGGTGGATGTCCGACCGGTGAAGCCCGCCTGACAAAAGGATACAAACTACCCGTCAAATATGTGATTCACACTGTTGGCCCGGTGTATCGCGGGCAGCCCGAAGACAGCCGGCTGTTGGCGTCATGCTACCGGGAAAGCCTGGCTCTGGCCGATACCCACGGAGTCCGTTCCATCGCCTTTCCGGCCATATCATGTGGCGTATACGGCTATCCTGTTGCGGATGCCTGTCGCATCGCCGTCGATTCAACGGTGTTGTTTTTAAATGATCACGAGCAGATTCAACGGGTTATTTTTATGCTTTTCTCCGATGAAAACCGGAAAGTGTATGAAGATTACCTGGCCGGAACATAGATTACTGCTAAAAAATAAAAATATCAGCCACGGACGCACACGGACGCACACGGACGCACACGGACGGATTTATTTTTTAAAAGAATAGTCGTGTAAGTCGGTGTGGGTCGGTGGCCAATCATGGGATTTCAGAGTAGATTGCGGCTATGTAACCATACGGGATGGATTGACTCATTACATTTTGAAGTTTTTAAGCGAACCCCTATCGTTGACAAAGGGAAACGGTGTGATTATTTTTCTTCTGTCTGGAACAACATTTGGTTTGACTGAATGGTCTTCCTGAAAGGGAGGACCGATTTTTTATTAATTAGGAGGACTCCATGGTAGAGGTAACCACGGCGGCAACAGAACAAATCGGCCTGTATTTTAAGGGTCGTGATCCCGAGCCCATTCGCATTTTTCTTAATGAGGGAGGGTGAGGCGGGCCTTCGTTGGCCATGGCTCTGGACGAGCCGCGCGATAACGATGAGGTTTATGATATTGACGGGATTAAATATCTGGTCGATAAAAATTTTCTGGAAAAAGCCAAGCCGATCAAAATAGATTATCTGGTACACGGGTTTAAGCTGGATTGCGGTATTGATTTCGGTATGGGTGGATGTACGGGTTGCGGCAGCGATAGCACCGGTTGCGGATAGGTCCGCTTTAATATCTTTTTCAGGCGGGGCATGTCTTTGACATTGCCCCGTTTTTTATTTGTACGTTAACT
>JAOZUU010000517.1 GCA_029938515.1 Desulfobacterales bacterium
CACCGCCACCCTCATGGGAATAAACATCAAAAGTGTGTACGCATTAACCTGGGGTATCTCTTTCGTGGTGGCGGGACTTGCCGGCGTGGGTCTGGCCAACGTCATGGTGCTTAACGTAGGACTGGCTTTTGTGGCCATCAGCGCCTTTCCCGCCGTGATTCTGGGAGGGCTCGAGAGCATTCCCGGCGCTATTATTGGAGGACTCGCCATCGGCATTCTGGAAAACCTGGCCGGTGGATATCTGGACCAGATCGTGGGGGGCGGAGTTAAGGATGTGACGCCCTTTGCCGTGTTGTTTCTGGTATTGATGATAAAGCCTTACGGGCTGTTCGGAACCAAAGAAGTGGAAAGGGTCTAACAATTATGCCGATTCGCAGCAAGACATTTTGCGAAAGTTACCACGAGGACATTAAACTGCTGGACACCATCTGGAGCAAATGCTGGATGGGCCTGTTTATCCTCGGATTGCTCATTCTGCCTTATCTTACGGACACCTACATCGTATATATGGTGAATCTCTCTTCCATTGCCGTAGTAGCCGCCGTTGGGCTCAATATCCTCACCGGGTTTACCGGCCAGATTTCTCTGGGTCATTCCGCTTTTCTGGCTATCGGCGCCTACACTGCCGCCCTGCTGGGAGAAGGTCTTGGAATGCCTTTCTGGATCACACTCCCCGCCGGAGGTCTGGTCAGCGCCACTGTCGGAATTCTGCTGGGGATACCCTGTCTCAGACTCAAGGGCCTCTATCTTGCCATGGCCACCATGTCTTTCGGCATCATGGTAGAGTACGTGCTCATTACCTGGAAAGGGCTGACCGGCGGCGAGCGGGGCATGTATATGCCAGAAGTCAACGTGTTGGGTCACGCCCTGGATACGGACGAAAACATGTATTACTTCCTCCTATGCATTACGGCCATGATGATCATCGCGGCCAAGAATATTATTCGTACGCGGGTCGGTCGGGCATTCATAGCGGTGAGAGATCGGGACATTGCAGCGGAAGTCATGGGGGTCAACCTCACGGGATATAAGGTTACGGCCTTTGCCTTAAGCTCCTTTTACGCCGGTGTGGCGGGGGGCATGTACGCCTATGTCATGGGACATATTCACCCTGAACATTTCACCCTGTTGTCCTCTGTTGAGTACCTCGCCATGATCATCATCGGGGGCCTGGGAAGCATCCTCGGCTCCATTTTTGGTGCGGTTTTTATTGTGGCGGTACCCGAAGGCATCAAGCTGCTTGCCCAAGGGGTGGAGTCGCTGATCCCCGCCATGCAGGGCCGCTACGATGAAGAATGGAATATTGCCGTATTCGGACTTTTGATCATGCTGTTTTTGATTTTCGAACCCGGTGGCTTGAACAGCATATGGCAAAGGATAAAGGTTGGATTCAAAAACTGGCCTTTTACATACTAACGGATCTTAAACTCGCCTGAGGTTTCTTTTTGAAGAAACCAGGGGCGCATAGACAAAGGGAGGATAAGGTATGAGAAACAAAGGTAGATTGGTAAGGATGACGGCATTGGTTTGTATGGCATTTCTTTTCACCGTTGGATTGGCGCTGGCCTCCAGCCGGGGTGTCACAGATGACTCGGTCGAGCTGGGTGTTGTGTTGGTCAAGACCGGTCCTGTGGCGGCACTGGGTCTTCCTCAGGGGCACGCCATGATCGACTACATGAATTACATCAATGAAAAAGGCGGTATTAACGGCCGCAAAATAAAGGTGCTCTGGGAAGATGATGGATTTCAGGCGCCCAAATCGGTGGCCGCAGTCAAAAAGCTCATCACCAGGGACAAGGTCCTGACCGTTATGACCACGGGGGGCACCAATCAGACCATCGCCAACATGAAAAATATCAAACGCTACAAGATGGTCAACATCCCCAACGCCATGGCCCTGGAGTTTTTCGATCCTTTGCACCCCTACATTTTTGCTCTTGGGGCCCTTTATGAATGGCAATACCAGGTGATCGTGGATTACATCAACGATGACCTCAAGATGAAAGACAAGCGGATCGGCGTAGTCTATACCAAAAAGGAATACGGCAAAAAGGGTCTCGACGCCGTTAAAAAACGGGCTGCCAAGTACAATATCCCCGTCGTGGCAGAACTGGTGTTGCCCACCGGCGCGGTGGATGCCTCCAGCCAGGTGCTGGCGCTGCAGCACGCGGGCGCCAACATCGTGATCACCTGCGATGTGCTGCCGCCCATCATCTCATTTTTGAAAACCGCTGAAAAATACAACTACTGGCCGAAAGTTTTCGGTTTTAACTGGGCAACGGACGATCTTTTGGTGAAAGCATGCGGGCCCGCAGCCAAAAACTATATTGGGGCCGGATTTGTGGGCAGTTGGAGCGACGACACCCCCGGGATCAAGCTGGTTCGTGAGATCGCCAAAAAATACAACCGCAAACCCAAGCTGACCAGTTTGTATATCGGCGGAATCGGCGTCTCCATGCTTTTTGCCGAAGGCATAAAAAGAGCTGGTAAAGACCTGACCCCCGACACACTTAAAGATGCCCTGGAAACCCTTCGGGATTTTGACACCGGCGGCATCTTTCCGCTGGTAACTTACACACCCAAGAACCATGCGCCTGCAAAAAAGGTGAAGCTATTTAAGGCCGACGTGGAAAAGAAGTGTCTGGTGCCTCTGACCGGTTGGCGCAGCCCCAAGGATCTCTGATTTTTTTCAGGGATTGGAAGCATCATAGAAACTATGCAAAAGCCCCGGGTTTCAAACCCCGGGGCTTTATTGCATAAGATATGTGAAAAAAGCCTTTGCATCGTGGGCCGACATCCGTTAGATGAAAAACCTTGACAAAAAGA
>JAOZUU010000060.1 GCA_029938515.1 Desulfobacterales bacterium
ACTTCACATTTTATCCGCCGATGCATCCCAACTATCGTTGTCAAAAAAGCCGATGTATCCCGTCTGGCTGTGTTGCGAAAGTTCGGAATATACTGGATATTCCTGCACTTTCGCGCCTGGCCAGCCGGGCGCCTCAACACCTAAAATTGTGAATTAATTTTTGCACGAACCCTAATTACCGCCTAATTCAACGATAGCCTTGGCCGGTATAAGGCCGGTCGCCGCGGCGGAGACAATATTACCGGCCACACCGGGTCCGTCACCGGCCACATACATCCCTTTGATTTTTGTTTCCAATTGGGGAGAAGTTTCAATCTGCCTGGCAAAGAATTTAATTTCCGGGGCATACAAAAGGGTCTCGTCGTTGGCGACGCCTGGAACGACCCGGTTCAGCTTTTCCAGCCCTTCCGTCAGATTCGTAAGTATCCGTTCCGGCAGGGCCATGGCGATATCACCGCAAACCACATTGGTCAGGGTGGGCTCGATATAACCCTTCTTAACGCGTTTCCAGGTACTGCGACGTCCCCTTTTCAGATCTCCGAAGCGTTGGAGAAGCGGCTTGCCGCCGCCAATGAGGGTCGCCAGGCTTCCGATGGATTCACCATAGGCCTGGTTATCGGTCACGGGCTCAGTGAGGACCACCTTGGACAGGAAGGCAAAATTGGTATTCTCCGATTTGCGTTGACGATAGGCGTGTCCATTCACACAAACAAAATCGCTGTAATTCTCCAAAGTGACAAAGCCACCCGGATTGGTGCAGAAGGTCCGGGTTTGATCGTCGTATTTACGGGTCTGAATGAAAAAGGTGGGGTCATAGATAATGTCACATAGATCCTGCATGATATCGTTATGGACTTCCACCCGCACGCCGACTTCAATGCCCCGGTGGGTGACACCGATCCCGTTTTTTTCGGCAATTTGCCCCATCCACTCTGCTCCCACGCGCCCGGGGGCCAGAATGACGGCATCGGCATGGTAGGTGCCGCGGTTGGTCTTGACCCCTTTAACCCGGCCACTTTTAACGACAACTTCCCGTACTGTTTCGGATGTGTGAATTTTAACGCCCTTTGATTTAATATATTTTTCTATCTGGGCAATATGACCGGGAAGGCATTCACTGCCCAGATGCTTTTGTTTTATCAGCAGCAGATCAATTCCATACCGTTTGGCCTCTTTCCGAATATTTTTAGCCCCTTCCATATCGGTTGGATAAACCGGCCCGTCCATACCGAAGCGATTGAAAATGGATTCAGTTTCATCGATCAGGGCCGACGCGGTCTGGAAAGACATAAACTGGGTAAGATCGGTTTTTCCCAGTTTGGGGATATAGTTCAACTTGCCATCTGAAAAAAGCCCGGCCCCGCCAATACCGCTCAGGATATTACACGGTTTGCATTGGACACAGGCCAGGTCGTCCTTGATCGGGCATTTACGGTTCGGGATGTTTTTGCCCTTCTCGATTAAAAGGATGCGAAGAGCGGTATTTTTTCCTAAATAATATGACGCAAACAGTCCCGCCGGGCCGCTGCCTACGATGATGATATCGTACACATTTTTTTTCGGCATTATCTGTTCCCTGGTTTATCTGTATTTTCAGCGGCGCTATACAGCACCGCATGTCCGCTTATCACTTCGACGATAAGAATTATATAAACCATAGTGATTCATGCAGAATGGGAACCCTTGCAACTGCCCTTGGCGGCACCCCGAATATCATTCTGATGTTTGGCAATCGAAATAATAAGGGCCAACCCGTCTTTGATTTCATCGGAAATCTGGGTTTCTCCCAGTTTCTCGGCTTCTTCAAGGATGGCGGTAAACGCGCGGGTGATTTTTTCGGTACTTAGCATATGCATCCCTCCTATGGTCTTTAGTTGACATGGCGGTCGAATATTATTAATTTTACGCATAACTTACAGAAGTCAATAAGCATTGTCTATTTTTTAATTGGAGGCAAGCATGGGAAAAGCCGTCCAGATTCATATCACCGGAAGTCCCGAGGTGCTGCAATGGGAAGATATTGAACTCCACGAGCCAGGTCCCGGCGAAGTCCATATTCGCCACGAAGCCATCGGATTGAATTTTATCGACGTCTACCACCGCACCGGATTGTACCCGTTGCCCGGCCTGCCGGTTGTTTTGGGTATGGAGGGAGCGGGAACGGTTATGTCATTGGGCGAGAAAGTTACTGAATTTCAGAAAGGCGACCGGGTCGCCTATGCCGGAATTCCACCGGGAGCTTACGCCGAGGAGCGGCTGATACCGGCCCATCGGTTGATTAAGCTGCCGGAAGCCATCTCTTTCCAGCAGGCCGCCGCCATGATGTTGCAGGGAATGACGGCACGGTATTTGCTTTTCGGATGTTACCCGGTCAAGGCCGGTGATATCATTCTGGTCCAGGCGGCGGCCGGAGGAGTTGGGACGATTGTTTGTCAATGGGCTAGGCACCTGGGTGCCACGGTCATCGGAACAGTGGGATCGGAAGAAAAGGCGGCGTTGGCCCGGGCCCATGGCTGTGATTATCCGATCAATTATAGCGATGATGATTTCGAAGTCCGGGTGCGGGAGATTACCGATAACCAAGGGGTAAATGCCGTTTACGATTCGGTGGGCGAGCCGACTTTCGCTAAATCCCTGAATTGTTTGAAGCCCCTTGGCACCATGGTCTCTTTCGGCCAGGCCGCGGCGCCGGTTCCGCCGGTGGATATCGGTCTGCTGGCCGCCAAGGGCTCTTTGTTTTTAACCCGTCCCAGTTTAATGACCTATACCGAGAAACGGGAGGATCTCCTGGCCCACGCGGCGGACCTGTTTAAAGTGGTTGAAAGCGGGGCCGTTAAAATCGAGATTCGCCAGACGTACGCCTTGAAAGATGCGGCCCAGGCCCACCGTGACCTTGAGGCCCGCAAAACCAGCGGATCGACCGTATTGATCCCCTGAAATTGATCTTACATGTTTTTAAAAACCGGTTTGGAGGTAAATTAATGGGGCGCATAATAAATAGTTTCATAGCCGTCATTGCCATCCTGTTGCTCATTTCAGGATGCCAATCCGATGAGGAGAAAAAAAAGGCGCATTTTGAAAAAGGAAACGCTTATTTTGAAAAAGGTGAATATAAAAGTGCCGTCATCGAGTATAAAAATGCCGTCCAGATCGATCCTCAATATCTCGAGGCTTATTTAAATCTCGGCGAAACCCACCTGAAGCTGGCCAACCCCCAGGAGGCATTTCGAGTCTATTCACAGATTGAAAAACTCGATCCCGATAATTTGGATGCCGTTCTCAAGGTAGCCACCTTTTATATGCTGGGCGGGAAGACGGAAGAATCCAAAAATCGGATTGACAGGATACTGGCCGGAGAACCGGATAATATTGAAGCGCTTTATCTCATGGCCGGTATCCACATGAAAGAAAAAAACCTGGATGAAGCGGCCGCCACATTTAGAAAAATAATTAAAGCCGATGCCGGGCAGACGCGGGCGTACCTGGGATTGTCCCAGATTTTCGCCAATCAAGGTAAACTTGCAGAAGTGAAAAACGCCCTTAAAGATGCTATCGCGATCGACTCAAATGCCATTGATCCCTATCTCGCCCTGGTTCGTTTTTATGTTGCCAACAGGGAATTCGAACATGCCGAATCGGAGTTGATCCATATTGTCGACCTTCATCCTGACAATGTTGATCTTCGTCTCATTCTGGGTAATTTTTATGCGCGAATTAAAAACACGGATGCAGCCGAAAAAGCTTACCTTGAAGCCATCGCCAGGGCCCCTGATACCATCCAGCCTTACATGGTGACGGGGGGGTTTTACGATGCCTTCGGCCAAAAAGATGATGCCCTGAATATGTACAATAAAGCCCTGGAACTGGAGCCCGACGATGCCCGGATAATGAACACAATCGCCCGATTTTATTTTAAACACAAGGACCTGGAAAATTCCGAAAAAATGGTTGAAACCATATTGGAAAAGCGGCCTGGATTTTTCCCGACAAAATTGCTCAAGGCCAATATATTGATTGTTAAACGACAATACCAGGATGCCGTCGTCTTACTTGATCAACTCATCGAAGAAGAACCCGGATCGTTTGAAGCCCAATATTTAAAAGGTGTTTCGCACCTTGAAAAAGGGGATAAGCTGGTGGGCAGGGCGGCACTGGGGAAGGCCGTTGAACTCAATCCCGGACTTATCAAAGCCCGGTTGATCCTGGCCGATCTATATCTCAAGGAGAGAGATTTCAATCTGGCCCGCAAGGAAAGCCGGATCATTCTTGAACGCGACCCCAAGAATCTTGCGGCGCTGCTGATTACGGGCAACGCGGATATGCTTGAAGGAAACACCGAACAGGCTAAAAATACATTTGAATCGATCATCCGGATGGCGCCGGATAACCCGGTCGGCTACTACCGGATGGGGCTTTTATCCCGCCGGCAAAAAGCCGACGATGATGCCCTGTCCTATTTTAACAAGGCCCTGACGATCAACCCGAAGTTGATGGACGCATTTACCCAGGTGATTCTCTTGCATGTGACCCACAAAGAATTCGATACGGCCATTACCAAATGCGATGCACAGATGGAACAAGTCAAGGACGTCCCCGCTCTCCTGGCAGCCGTTCACTATCTGAAAGGCGGCGTATTTATGGCCCAGAAGAGGGTTCAGGAAGCCGAATCATCGTATCAGGCCGCCCTGAAGGAAAACCCGAATTTCCTGCGATCCTATTACGCCCTGGCCAATATCTATCTATTGAATAACCAGCAGGACAAAGCGATTGCCCAATACGAGGCGGCTTTAGAGAAAAATCCGAACCAGCCCCAGCCCCATATGATGCTGGGCACTATTTACGATATGCAAAAGCGATTCGATTTATCGGAAGAACATTATCGTCAGGCGCTCAAAATCGATCCTGACTTTGTGCCGGCGGCCAATAATCTGGCCTACCAACTCGCTGAAAAGAACAAGGACCTGGATCAGGCCCTCGCCCTGGCACGCAAGGCCAAGGAAAAATATCCCGATGATCCACGCATCATGGATACCCTGGGCCTGGTTTTTTATAGAAAAGGGATATACGACAGCGCCATCGCCCAATTTGAAGACAGCCTGGAAAAAATGCCGAAAAACCCGGAAGTCAATTACCACCTGGGCATGGCTTACCATCAAAAGGGTGATAAGGACCGCGCCCGAAAATTTCTGCAAAAGGCCCTGTCGCTGGACAGCCGGTTCAGCGGAGCAGATGAAGCGCGACAAGTGCTGTCCCAATAACTTGAGTGGATGAGGTGTCATCTGATAACGTAAAAATTGCCCAAAAGACTTTATCATTTGCCACTGACCAGTCTTCGCATAAAGCTTCGCCCGGCAGGCACACACAGACATACACGGACTTTTTATTCGAGCAGCGTAAAAGATGAAAAAGACCTTTTACGCTTGGTCGGCTGGTAATATTTCATCGGGTATGACCGCTATCCATCGTGAACTATTTATCATTTAAAATACTGATCATCAGCATTCTACTGCCACCGGTTCTCTATATTGGATCGATCCTTTCTCTGGAGCGCTATCTCAACGACAGATTCTCAACTCAGATTGAATCCATTTATATCGGCGATACGCGCCCCCTGTTCGCCGGCAGTGTCCGGTTGAAGGATGCCGTCAACCGGAATATCCGGCAATATCTTTCCTCTAATCCATGGCTTGCATGGGGGGTAAAAGCCAGCATAACAGTCATTACCCGTCAGGGTACCCTGATATATCCGGCATTTAATACCGACACGGAAAGCAATTTCGATCCGCCGGATGCAATCAAGATCGCCTCCGATAATTATACCCTCATGAATGAGGGATTATCGGCGGACATAGATGTGAAAATTGAACTCAACACCCTGTTAGCCAACTCGTTGCTGATTTTCTACATTCTTGTGACGGTTATGGCGCTTTATGTTTACTACCGGGCAGGAGTGAAAAGGTCCCGACGGGAAATCCGGGAAAAGGAAACGGCCATTGAGCAAATGCAGAATCGGGATAAAACCCTCACCCGGCATCTCGATCAATTAAAACACGAAAAAACGAAATTATCCGCCAGCATCGATGTCGTTTCGGAAAAACTGAATCAGGAGCGTCAAAAAGCCAGTAGGAACGAAGACGACTATATTGAAGAGATCATTTCTCTCGAAAAGGAAATGGAAGAAAACCTGTCCCGCCAAAAGGCCCGTCAGGACGAGATCGATGCCTTGAAAGATGAAATCAGAGGCTATGAAAAAACAAGACAAAAGCTGGGCAAACAACAGGCCAAGTCGGCCGATGTGGTTTCCAGGCGATTTAGAGCATTGTATAAAAAGCTGCGCTTTCATGATCGCGCTATCAATGGATTCGTTCAACTGGCGGATGATATGAAAATAAAATGCGAGGAAATCATCCATCAGCTCGACAAGGATCCGAAAAAGGTCCCCATCAAACGGAAAGTTTTCGGCAAAAAAAACCGGGAAACCGTCTTTGAAATCATTTTCGCCTACAATGGCCGGCTATATTACCGACCCCTCAAGGATCATACGCTCGAGATCCTCACCATTGGAACGAAAAACACCCAGGCGAAGGACCTCGTTTTTCTGGAAAAGTTGTGAAAGGCCGAGAAAAGATTGTTCAAGACCGTACGTTTCGATATCCTATACGTCGAAATTTTCCGGTACATGTGACACATTTTTTACATAATTTGTTGGACTTATTTGGCTTCGCCGTGGTATGACATCGTCGGTGTAGTATTTTATAAACCGTATAACCTGCTTGTAAAATTGGATATTGAGAGGTATGCTCTTTTTTCCATCATTCTGAATATTCATGGCATATTTCTTGCTTTTAAGTTTCTGAACTTACATAATTTTCTCATCCGAATATTGCCGCTGATAGAATAGGGGAGACAAATGAAAAAGGTTGCCGTAATTTTATCCACAGTAATGTTGATCCTGGGCGCTGCCGGTGTTGCAATGGCAACACGTTACAATGAGGAATATTCCGGGCACCAAGATGTCTGGCAGGGTAAATCTTATAATTTCGGTTTTGATTTATGGTTTGAAAATGACTCTTCCGATCCTGTTTTATCTCAATTTTCAGTAGATACAAATTCAAACCTTGAGCTGGGAAAAGATTCTGTGGGAGCGCAGGGAGAATACCAATGGGCCACCTTATATATCGATTTTTTCTCAGTTGACTCCATGGATAAAAATATCGACATTACCATATCAACCTGGGATTCTTTCCAGAATGAAGCCGGCAGTTTCAAGCTTGATACATTTCACTGGAATGGAATGACTTCCCATTTTTCATACAATTTCGCGCCTGTCGAGATAGATCTCTTTCAAAAATGGGGGTGGGGAAGTGTAAGCATTGCCGCAAGTCAAGCAAACATTGCCGCAGCTCAAGCAGGTCAAACCCCCTGGCGGGGCACTGACGCGAACGCTTTCATCATCAAACGAGTTGGTCTCGCCGTTGAAACCGCAACTACCCCCGTTTCCGTTCCCGAACCCGCCACCATGTTGCTCTTGGGGATCGGTCTGGCGGGTGTGGTAGTCAGTGGGCGAAGATGGCCAAAATCCTTTAAATTGTAATTCATGATGGCGTCGTAAAAAATTCCCTCTACGGCGTTACATCCACTGATACATATCCTGATATGCACCGGCGGATGTGCCTTGCAGACGAACCAGAATCCGGCGCAATCTTGTGGATTTCTTTCTTTCCGGGAACCTAACCCTAAAATCAAATTGGTCCGCACCCAGACAGTCATGGAGGGGGCGCCGATATGTGGTTTTCGTTTCTATGTCGGATTGGGTTTTATTTTTTGAATTTCGGTTGACCTTTCATTTTCGATCTTATTATAATCATGTTTAAGCCAAATTCCAATGTAAGACCTGTCGGCGGGCAGCTATGGTCGAGAGAATACAGCATGTATCACCCTTATGCGGAGTTAATCGGTTTAATAATAGAAGAACAGGAAAATGGCTATAGAAAGTGGAAATTATTCGATATTTGTACCCGGTAGCAATAAGTCCGCAATTTTATAAATGCGATAACGTATAAAAATCTCACTACTGAGCACGCAGGAGATGCCCCTGGGGTGCTAACATCCATTACTCACAAAACAAAGGAGAAAAACATGGCTGGTTTTATGGACATTTTAGGAACGATGATGCAGCAGGGGATGTCGCAATCAAGCAACTCCCGCATGTCAGATGCCCTTGGCGCTGGAGGTTCCGGCGGATCACTCAATGATTTGATGGGCAGCATCGGTCAGATGATGGGCGGTAGCCAACCCAAACAGCCCGCCCGGGCAGGAGCGGGCGGACTTGGCGGAATGCTCGGTGACGTTCTCGGTAGCCTGGGCAATAACAAGGCGGCCCTCGGCGGTCTCGGCGCCCTTGCCGGGGCACTGCTGGGCGGAGGGAGAAGCGCTACCCGGGGAGCTGTTGGCGGCGGCGGTCTGGCCATGCTGGCATCACTTGCTTTTTCCGCTCTGAAGAAGGCCGGGCAGGCGCCCTCACAGGCACCCCGCGCCCTGCTGGAACCGCAGACCCCTCAGGAGCAGCAGGCCCTTGAAAATGATGCCGAGATCATTGTCAAGGCAATGATCAACGCGGCCAAGGCAGACGGTCGGATTGATCAGGCAGAAATAGACAAAATCGTCGGCAAACTGGAAAAGGGAGGGCTTTCAGCGGAAGAAAAGAATTTTTTTATGGCCGAGGCAAACAAGCCCCTGGATCTGGGTGGCGTTGTGGCTTCAGCAGGCAATCAGCCGGATATGGCTGCCCAGATCTATGCAGCATCCCTGTTGGCCATTGAGGTGGATACTGCGGCGGAGCAGAACTATATGCAGCAATTGGCATCCGGTCTCGGCCTGCATCCGCAGGTTGCCTCTTATATCGAAAGCACACTGGGAGTACGAGCTTAGGGAAAATAGTCAATCTATCATTTAATGAGATAATTATGAGAGCCCTGGTGGTGACGCTATACAGTATTGAAGACCAGTTGGTCATGCGTTTCGAAGCTGTCTACTTGAAATAGACACTGGTATCGGCTTCCAGATAAAGTTTTTGGGCTGCGTTATCGGGTCGCCCCCCTTCGACGACGTACGGATCTGTACGCCTTACTCAGGGGGGCTCCCTCTAGCCTTGCCAAAAACATTATCTGAAAACCTATAGTTCAGGCGATAAGGAAGAGGAATGCCGTGAAAAAGGTTGGGCTTGTCGTTAAACCGGATTTACAGGCGGAAAAAACGGCGAACGAATTTGAAGCGTGGCTGGTGGGCAAAGCGATCGTTGTTATGCGCAGGAAATCTTCTGATCCGGGTGTGGTAGGATCAGTGGATCGCAAATTTTCAAACCCTCCCAAGGCCCCCGCGGACCTGTTTTGCGTGTTCGTCCTGGGTGGCGACGGAACATTTTTAAGCGCGGTCCGATGGATCGGCGATCAACCCGTTCCGGTTATCGGCGTGAAATTCGGCGATCTTGGATTTCTGGCTGAAACCGCGGCGGAAAACCTCTACCCGGTCGCGCGGGCCGTTTTGGATAACCAATTGAACATCCAGCCGCGGATGCGCCTGGTGGTTCGGGTTTTTCGGGATGAAAAAGAAATTTTAAATGAAACCGTGCTCAATGACGTGGTCATCAACCGAGGCGCCCTGGCACGGCTGGCCGACATTATCACCTATATCGACGACCAGTACCTGACTACTTACCGGGCCGACGGCCTGATTGTGGCCACGCCCACCGGTTCCACCGCTTATTCCCTGGCGGCCGGCGGTCCCATCATCCACCCCCACGTTCCGGGGATTATCATGACCCCCATCTGCCCCTTTACCCTGACCAATCGGCCGCTTATTGTCCCGGATAATGTGGCTATAAAAATTCGGTTGGAAAAAAGCGCCGAAGACATCGCCCTCACCCTGGATGGTCAATTGGGTCTGGCCATCGATCAACGGGATACCATTATCGTCACCAAAAGCAGCCATCCCGTTCAAATGATCGGTATTCCGGACCAATCCTATTTTGACGTGCTAAAAACCAAGTTACGCTGGAGCGGGGGGCGGATTTTGCCTGACGGCAGTACCGATTGACATGACCGGGATGGTTTTGTAA
>JAOZUU010000518.1 GCA_029938515.1 Desulfobacterales bacterium
GTCTTATCTCTTCGCCTCTTCGACCTTTCGACTCTTCGACTTTTTCACCTCATATCCCCAGCACGTTACACACAATCGTAATAATGGCCGTCGCCACAATGATGCAGACAATACTGGTGACAACCGCTGATGTGGTCGCCTGGCCAACCGCGGTGGCGCTGCGACCGCACTGAATGCCCCGAAGGCAGCTGGCCAGGGAAATCAGCACACCAAAAACCACACCGTGGAACAGGCCAATAAACAAGTCATTGAGCCTGATGGCACCTTTGGTCTGGTTGTAGTACTCCATCAAATTCATATCCAGCATGCCGACACCGACGATTAATCCCCCGAGCACACCCATCAGATCGGCATAGATACACAATAGCGGCATCATCAGGGTCAGGGCCAGCATGCGCGGCAGCACCAGAAAATCCATGGGGGAGATCCCCAGGGTCGTAAATGCATCCAGCTCCTCGTTGACCTGCATGGTTCCCAATTGGGCGGCAAACGCTGCCCCGGTGCGACCTGCCATGATGATCCCGGTCATCACGGCCCCCATCACCCGGACCATGGAAATGCCCACGAGATTGGCCACGTATGCCTGAGCTCCGAACATCATGAGCTGCAAGGCACCGACAAATGCTAAAATCAATCCAACCAGAAGGCTGATAAGAGAAACAATCGGAAGCGCCTGGACGCCGCATTCCTGGATGATCTCTTTGAAATCGGATGCCCGGAACTGGGCTCTCCCGGTAAACATCCGAGTAAATGCCAGAAACGCTTCACCGATAAACGCCAGTATCTCTTTGGCCGAGCGGAAAAACCCCAGAGTACTTTGACCGATGGTGACTAAAAGGGTTTTGTGCGCCGATCCCCTGCCGGTATCCTTTTTTTCCGGCACGCTGGTCGCCAGTTTTAAAAGCCGTCTGATCCCTTCGGGCAATGTGCTCAAATCTACCGGAATCCGCTTCTCTTCACATCGCTGGATGCATTTTAACAGGACCGTCAGCAGGCTGCTGTCCCATTCGGTGAGCTCTTTTGTATCGAAAGCCACCGCTTGAATTCCATTCTCTGAATCGAGTTGTTGCAATAGCGCCTCGGCCGAAGGCCACGGCTGATCAATCCGCCATGCCCCCAAACATTGCACAACCAGCAGGTGCTCTTTGGAGATGTCAAAACTCAGCCCGGGCCCGGCCGTTGCATCCGTTGCTCTGGCCTCGATCTTTGCTTTTGCTGCTTTCAAACTGAGAAACCTTTTTTATACGAACACATCAAAATCTCAAATATACCTGTAGGTCAACCGTGACAATATCATGATCTGATATCTTCGAACACCCCATCCAGTAGGATTTATTTTAGGGAGCCCAGTAAACCGACACCGGCACTCCAGTCTGTCGTAAAATAAACCGGATAGGCATTTCATCGGGTGGCCCGTTTTTGACCGCTTTAGCATATGCGCTTCGTTTTTCTTCACCCTTGATGTGGATAAAAATCCGGCTGGAATTCAGAATGGCAGGTAACGTCAGGGTCATCCGTTCATAGGGAGCGGAAAGCGGCTTGATGCCCATGCAGATCCGGCCTGAATTTGCGTCAACGGCAGCAGGAAACTGTTTGGCCCCGGGAAACAGAGATGCCGTATGGCCATCGCTGCCCATGCCCAAGATCAAGACATCAAATGGCAGCGGTACTTCCCGGAGTCGTTGCGAACACGC
Organism: Desulfobacterales bacterium; assembly: GCA_029938515.1. Taxonomy (GTDB): domain Bacteria; phylum Desulfobacterota; class Desulfobacteria; order Desulfobacterales; family QNYZ01; genus QNYZ01. The sequence goes on from JAOZUU010000518.1 coordinate 1,695, forward strand.
TTTTTCACCTGCTTCAGCCGTTGCCGCAGCCGTTTTCAGGCCGATAAATCCTGCCTTCGCAGCCTTATCTTTCAAGAGATACGTACGCACCAGGTGTTCGTTGGATTCGCTGGCAGTAGTCTCCACCCAGCGTTCGTCCACCAGGGTAACAACAATTCTGCCCCATTCCAGATCGATGTAAGACAAAGCTTCAAACAATGGAACCGGGGTGGTGCCGCCTGAAGCAGCCAGGCTTGCGTGATCCTGTCTGCGAAGGGATTCCGAAAGCACATCCCTGATTCTGGCGGAAAGTTTTTTAACAAGCGCCACGGTGTTATCGAATATTAAAAAATCAGCCTGGGATTGAATCATTTTTTTAACTTGAATTGAGTGATTTTTCGCGAAGCCATGTGCCAAGATATTGAGATGATAAGGCTTTCAAAAAACGCAGGAATACCCATTGGATATGCCGAGTATTTTTGAAAGCCTCAGCGCTCACCTTAACGCTCATTTGGGTTAGTGCAGAGCAAGTTAAAAATCGCTCAATTCAGGTTTATTCTTTGGGAAAACAATCCCGCCCTCGGGAATCCGCTGCCATTTCAATTCAACCGGAAAGGGCCGCACCTGCCAGATCTTGCGGCAGTAGTCGTTTATGGAACGATCCGAAGAAAATTTTCCCATGTTGGCCACATTGAGAATCGACATCCGGGTCCAGCGCTTTTCATCCTGAAAGATTTTACCGACCCGTTCCTGGCAGTCGATATAGCTCTGGTAGTCGGCAAAGAGCAGATATTCATCGTGGTGAAGCAGGGAGTCAATCAGCGGACGGAACAACTCCCGGTCGCCCCGGGAAAAATAACCCGAACGGATCAGGTCAACCGCTCCGCGTAATTCATCATTGCTCCGGTAGTAATCCATCGGCCGGTAACCACCGGCCTTCAGCGCCGCAACTTCCTCGACGGTCAGGCCGAAGAGAAAAAAATTATCCGCGCCGACTTCCTCCCGGATTTCAACATTGGCTCCGTCCAGAGTCCCGATGGTGAGGGCCCCGTTCATGGAAAATTTCATATTGCCGGTTCCCGAAGCTTCCTTGCCGGCCAGGGAAATCTGTTCGGACAAGTCGGCCATGGCATAGACCGCAT
>JAOZUU010000519.1 GCA_029938515.1 Desulfobacterales bacterium
CGCCTTGAACACGAACAAAAATCCGGCGTCATCTCTGTGGATTTTATTTTTTCCGTGTCCCTAACTTTGACATTACTCTCCTCGTCCTCGGCGCCACAGGCCTAAACCATGAAGCAATGTCATCAATGCGGTCAGTTACTGGCTGAAAAAATTACCACCTGTCCCACCTGCGGCAGCGAAGTCGTCAAAGGGATTCAGTCCATCGACAACTATCGGATTCTGTCCGTGTTGCATGAAGGCTATTCGAGTGTTGTTTGTCATGCCGTCAATGAAGACACTCAGGAAGAGGTGGCCATCCGGATTTTCACACCCCAATCCGGCGTCGATGCAAAAACTGCCGACCGGCTGAAGCAGGAACTGGAAACATTAAAAGAACTCCCCGAAGACTATTTCGTCCGGCATTTGGAAATCAGACAGTCGGCCACCGGCCTGTGGTATCGCGTCAGTGAATGGATCGATACCACACATTGGGGACAGCTCCTCACCTCCGACCGTTTAAAAGACTATCGTACCGTCTTTCATCTATTCTATCGGCTTGCGTCGATTTTGGAAGGCCTGCACCAGATTGGCCATTTCATTCCCCATCTTATTTTAAATGATATCATTGTGTTCGAAGAAGGCGGCGAAGGAATAGATAAAGGCTTGGCGGTCAAGATCGATTACAAGATTTCCCGGTTTCTGGATCCCCGCATGGATCACCCGGGCCCCATGTTAAAAAACCTGTTGTTTTCCCATCCCGATATCATCAACGACCGCCCGTTGAGATTCCGAAGTGATATCTGGTCATTGGGCAAAATTTTTGTGGAGGTGCTCTCGGGTGATTTAAGTGGTGAGATCGATTATGTCAAAACAATCGATCAACTGGCGATTCCCGCCAAGGCCAGGATGCTGCTGAAAATCATGTTGGCGGATGATCCGGAATTGCGGCCGGACTCCATGGCCCAGGTCGCCCAATCCCTATCTCAAATCACGGACAAAGAGATTGTGACCGCTCAAAAAAGGGGCCCGGACGGGGATATCCGGGGGCTTAAACAATGGGTTCGGTTTACATCGATTCTTTTGGTTATCCTGGTCATACTGGGTATTTTCGCCTGGTATTATTTCGTTAATGATAAAAAGGACGCGGCCACTTTAAGTGATTACGCCAACCGCTATGCCGGCTCGGTGGCGTTCATCATGGTCGACTACCAGCTGATGGTGGAACAGCGATCCGTTTATCGCAATCGGACCGAAGGGACTGCGTTTCTCGTTAATGCCCAGGGGCATCTATTAACCAACCGGCATGTGGCCTGCCCCTGGCTTGAAGATAATCAATTGTTTCAAATAGTTGCCCGATTGAAACAATTCGGCCGTTCTCCGCGTTTGGACTACCGGGCATTTTTATGGTTTGAAGGCCAACAGGCTTTTAAACGACTCCCTGAACCGGCCCGAAGCGTCGACATAGAGGATCGATACCATATCGAATCGGCCTACCGACTGGATGGTCCCAAGATGTTGAGGATTGCCGGCGTTGCCCGGCCACCGGTAAAGACCTGGCAGGTCATTAAATCCCCGTTAAAGGATGACTTTGCCGTTCTTAAAATCGATCCTGTCCCCGAAAAATTGATCCCCTTGCCCCTGGACCACCAAATGGCGCCCATAAAAATCCCCAAACTGACACCGGTGATGACCCTGGGTTTTCCACTGGGCAGCCGCACCCAGACCGATATGGTCAATGTCAGCGTCAGCACGGGGCATGTGCGCCGAACCTTTGAAAACATGTTTCAAGTGGACACATCGATCTACCAGGGCAACAGCGGCGGCCCGGTTATCGATCCCCGCGGCCAGGTGGTCGGCATCGCCTCCAGTGTATACGTGGATTTGGCCAAGGCCCCGATTCCGGTGGTCACATTGTTATCCGATATCGGGCTGGTCCTGCCCATCAACAAAGCCGCCGCGTTTCTGGCCGAATTAGAAGCCGGGCAATCCAAGTGGAACGGTTTTCTCGATCTGGCCATTAATGAGAAACTTGAAGAGATCCATGCCGCCGCCGGTCAAGGCAAGTGGCAAAAGGCGCAACAACTGGCCGATGATGCCTTTGCCGCAAGCTCCGATCCGGCCCTGGCCATGGCGGCCGGTTTGATGCACTATTGTCGCAACGATTATGACAACGCCGAAAAACTTTTTTCCCGGGCGCTTTCCATGAATAAGGAAAACGATCTGGCCCGGCTGATGCTATATCTCATCGATTATATTGCCGGTAATGGGGATAAAAACAGCTATCGGCAGGCCCTGACAGCGCTCGACTGGCGGTCCCCCTCTGAATTTTTCGGTTACCTGGTGAAAACAATGGCAGGACAAATCGAAATCGAAACCGCTTTAAGCAAGGGAGATACGGACCGGGAAACCAGTTGGCTCCATTACATCGCCGGTCTGATAAAAACCGGGCAGGGACGTCTGACCGAGGCGGAAAACCAATTTCGCATGGCGGTATCAACGGCAACCGGCGGGGACCATTGGCCCTATTTTATGGCCATGTCACGGTTAGAAAATATTTTTCAGAGCCACTTGACGGCCATGGCGGATTCAGCTGAAAAAACTGCCTACCGGACCCATGTGGATACTTTTGCCCAATCGGCCCGCCAGAAATGGGCCGCCAAAGTGAAAGATTACGATCAACTGGCACCGATGCGGGTCAAACTTATTCAGGACTCGGCCAGTCCGGCGGAAAAACGAACCATTGTGGAAAAAATGCTCGCAACAGACAAAAACAACGCCAGCTTGCTGGTTCAATTAGCCTACTACAGCGCCATGGATGATGCCTGGGAAC
>JAOZUU010000520.1 GCA_029938515.1 Desulfobacterales bacterium
GGTCCGTGGCTGATTTTTTTATCTTGTCATTCACCAATTTCTTTTAAAAGCGTTTCGTAGACCACCCGAATCGGCTGGGCATGCTTAATTGCAATTTTCCGGCAGGTTTCGTATTCCGGAGCCAAGCGCGCATCGCCTTCTGCCGTCACGACTCGCTTGACCGGCACCGTTCCATATGATGAAGAGGTCATTTCAACAATCTCACGAAAGAGAATGTCCCGCTGGACCGAATAAAACCGAACGCCGAGAGATGTGGTTTCGTTCAACAGGCATCGTACCAGGGCCTCTTTTTTGTCGGGTCGGCACACCACTTGAATCAGGGTCCCGGGTCGATTTTTTTTCATATATACCGGTATCAAGCAAACATCGAGGGCCCCGTCCCGGTATAATTGTTCCATGACGTACCCGAAGATTTCCGGGTTCATGTCATCGATAACGGTTTCAATGATTGCGACCGATTCACGCCACACACCGTTTTTTTCTTCGCCACGCTGACCCGTGGATTCGTGTCCAATAATGATCCGCAAAACATTGGGAATCGTTTCGTGATCCCGTTTTCCGGCCCCGTACCCTATCCGTTTTACCTTCATTTTCGGAAGGGGTCCAAAATCATCAGCCAGAGCGGCCACGATGGCCGCGCCGGTCGGCGTGGTCAGTTCGTGCCCGATGTCGGTGCCGTAAACGGGGATATCCCTTAAAATCGACAACGTGGCCGGACTCGGCACCGGCAGGGTCCCATGCCGGCATTCAACCAGGCCCGTTCCAAGGGCGATTCGGGAGGCCGTTACCGACCGAATATCAAGGTGGCTGACACAAAGGGCCGTGCCGATGATGTCCACCATTGCATCAATGCCCCCCAGTTCATGAAAATGAACATCTTCAACAGTCGTATGATGTATATCGGCCTCGGCCCTGGCGATGTGTTCGAAAATCGACAAGCTTCGCTTTTTAACGGTGGACGAAAGAGCGCATGTGGTAATCAACCTGCGGATATCCGTCCAGGTACGCGATGATTGGCGATCGGATATATCAACCCTTACTTTTCTGGCGCTGATACCCTGCCGAATCGCCCGATCTGCAATGATCTGAAACCCGGCCAGAGGAATCCGGTCAAACTGTTCCTTCAGCCAGTCTACCGGCACGCCCAGGTCGATAAAGGCACCCAGGGTCATGTCTCCGCTGATACCAGCGAAACAGTCAAAATGCGCATGCATGGTTATCCCTCGCTTTTTCATTACCATTGTTGCCGGGTCTGGTAAAAACAGTACAATCCAAAGCCCGCATGGAATATTCCTTCAAGTCACCCTTTGAAAAGGGAAAGATACGGTATTCTCATTCAAGATAGTCATAAAAATCATGAAGTCTCAGGATACAAAATTATTGACAAAAATGAAACTATCCTCTTATATTATCTTTATTTGAATCCTGCGGAAGTGCGCAGCTCACTGGTGGGGCTCCCGGACTTCAAATCCGGTGTGGGGCGCTAAACCCGTCCCGGGTGGGTTCGATTCCCATGCACTTCCGCCATTTTTTTCTTCACTGAAAAGAACCTTATAAATAGCGGTCCGCTGGGCCTGAAGAAAGAGGTAATATGTTAAAAGATAAAATAATCAGCCTTATCGGGGCAGGCAATATGGGCAGCGCCCTGCTCAACGGTCTGGTCCAATCGAAAACCGCCCGCCCGGAAAATATAATCTGCACGGATATCAGAGAATCCCAGCTGGATCAATTGCGGCAGGAGGTCGGCGTGCGAACCATGACCGATAATCTGGTCGCTGTCCGGGATGCCGATATCGTCATCTACGCGGTGAAGCCCCAGATTCTCCCCGCTGTGCTCCAGCAAACAGCCGAAGCGCTGGACTTGGACAAGGTGGTGATCTCTATTGCCGCCGGCGTATCCCTGGCGGCTATTGAATCCAAGTTGGAAAAAAAGCTGCGTCTGGTCAGGGTGATGCCCAATATCTGCGCTTCGGTGGGAATGGGGGCTTCGGCCATCGCCGCCGGCAAACATGTAAAAGAGGGGGATATCGAGCTGGTCAAAGAAATCTTCGATTCAGTCGGGACCAGCATATTTATCGGAGAGAATGTCCTCATGGATGCCATTACGGGCTTGAGTGGCAGCGGCCCGGCGTATATCTTTTTAATTATCGACGCCATGGCCGATGCCGGAGTGAAAATGGGACTTTACCGCGGGGATGCTCTGGCGCTGTCCGCCCAGACGGTGCTGGGAGCGGCCAAAATGCTTTTAGAAACCGGTGAACATCCGGGTCTGCTGAAAGATCAGGTCACTTCTCCGGGTGGAACCGCCATTGCCGGGCTGCATACCCTGGAGAAAGGCGGCCTGCGAACAACCATCATCAACGCCGTCGAAGCGGCCACCCTCCGGTCGAAAGAACTGGGCCGCATTATTGACGAAAATTTTATTAATTCAAAGGAATAACGGCAACCTTCAGGCTGGTGCCCGGGGCGAGAATTGAACTCGCACAGTCACTAAGGACCGAGGGATTTTAAGTCCCTTGCGTCTACCTATTCCGCCACCCGGGCTTTTTTGATTTGATAATTTTTTACCCGCTATGAGGGCAACTGTCAAGCAGTGAATTGCTCCAATGCTACAACATTCCATACAGTTTTGTAAAAGATAAACATGCCCTGCGATACAATTGAACCGCAACTGATTCTCGCGTCAAGCTCCCCCCGGCGCAAATATCTTTTAGAACAGGCCGGTTTAATATTCGATGTGATTCCAAGCACGGTCGACGAAAAAAATATGATAGCGGACTCCCCCGAGGATCATGCCCGCCGGCTGG
>JAOZUU010000521.1 GCA_029938515.1 Desulfobacterales bacterium
ACATCGGCGCCGCTTGCCTGATCGGCATGACTTTTTTAACTTGCGCCGACGTCGTGGGGCGCTACCTCGGGCACCCGATCTTCGGATCGGTTGAGATCGTGGGTTTCATGGCCATTCTGGCCGTGGGCATGGCCCTGCCGTATACGCACCAGGAAAAAGGCCATATCGGTGTGGAAATCGTCACCCAAATGCTGTCGAAAAGGACCCAGGTCATCATCGATATCTGTACCGGATTTGTGGCCCTGGGGATGTTTGCAATCGTCACATGGCGCATGCTTGTTTATGCCCAAACCATGAAAAAATCCGGAGAAGTATCCATGAATCTTGAATTTCCGGAGTACGTCATCATCTACGCCCTTGCCTTTTGTTTTTTAGTATTCACGGCGACTCTCGGGCGGGAAATCCTTCAAAACTTTCGCAAGCTCAGGAAAGCATAAATGGACCCGACAATCATCGGTATTATCGGCATCTTCATTATGCTGGCCCTTTTCATGACCCGCATGCCGGTAGCTTATGTCATGACGCTGGTCGGTTTCGTGGGATTCAGCTATTTGATCTCGTTGAAGGGCGGGCTCAATCTCCTTTCGAGAAGCATCTACGACACATTTTCCTCATATGGCCTGACAACCATCCCCCTCTTTATTCTGATGGGGCAATTCGCTTTCAACACCGGCATCAGCCGTCGACTTTACGATACCGCCTACACTTATCTGGGCCATACCCGGGGAGGGCTGGCCATGGCCACGGTCACGGCCTGTACCGCCTTTGGCGCGGTCTGCGGGTCCAGCCCGGCCACGGCCGCCACCATGGCCACGGTGGGACTGCCCGAAATGCGCCGTTATAAATACGCCGACGAATTGGCCACCGGGGCAGTAGCGTCCGGTGGCGGGCTGGGCATGATCATGCCACCCAGCGTGGTACTGATCGTTTATGGGGTTCTAACCGAGCAATCCATCGGCGCATTGTTCGTTTCAGGCATCATCCCGGCGATTCTGATGACCATCTTGTTTATCAGCTGTATTTACATCAGCTGCCGTTTGAAACCGGAATTAGGCCCACCGGGAAGAAAATTTAACTTGAAGGAAAAAATCCAATCATTGACCGGCATGGTGGATACGCTGCTGGTATTCATCTTCGTCATGGGCGGAATGTTTATCGGACTGTTTACACCCACCGAGGCAGCCGCGGTCGGCGCTTTCGGGGTGCTGGTGGTATCCCTGGTGCGACGGCAGATGACCTGGGAACGTTTTGTTAAATCCCTGTACGAAACCCTGCGAACATGCTGCATGGTCATGTTGCTGATCGCCGGAGCGGTCATTTTCGGCAAGTTTCTTGCCGTGACCCGGATTCCGTTCAACATCGCCACCTGGGTGGGTGATCTGAATATGCCTCCTTACATGATCATGGCGGCCATCATCGGCGTCTATTTTATTGGAGGGTGTGTCATGGATGCCCTGGCATTGATCATGCTCACCATTCCGATCTTTTACCCGGTGGTAATGAATTTAGGGTATGATCCGATCTGGTTCGGCATTATCATCGTGCTGGTCACTCAGATGGGCGTTATCACGCCACCGGTCGGTATCAACGTATATGTTGTTTACGGTGTCGCCCAGGGAGTGGTCGGCGAAGTGCCTTTGGAATCGATTTTCAAGGGGATTGTCCCGTTTTTACTGGCCATTATCATCGGCACGGTTATTCTGATGATCTTTCCCCAGTTGGTACTGCTGCTGCCGAACTTGATGTATTAAGGATCATAAATCCATGACGCACGAATCACCTTATTGGAACTCCATCCTTGAAACCCTGCCGCCGGATCAATTGGAAAGACTTCAATTGAAGAAATTCCGTCGGATTTTCAAGTGGGCCTACGACCGCTCATCGTTTCACCGCTCTTTGTACGATCAGGCCGGCATTACCCCGGACGATATTCGGTCTCTTGATGATATCCGGCAAGTCCCCAAAGTGGAAAAACACATGATGCGGGGTATTCAGGGAAAGCCCCCTTTTCCCTATGGAGACGCCCTCTGTGTGCCCCTGGAAGAAGTCACTGAATTCCGTCAGACCAGCGGTACCACCGGGCAACCGGTCTATCAGCCCGACACCTGGCAGGACTGGGAATGGTGGGCCGAGTGCTGGGCTTTTATCCTATGGGCCCAGGGGTACCGCCCCAGGGATCGGGTGTTAATCCCCTTCGGCTATAATGTGTTCGTCGCTTTCTGGGCCGGGCATTACGGCGCGGAAAAGGTCGGGTGCGAAGTCGTCCCCGGCGGTGTGCTGGACACCGCGGCACGGGTGATGAAAATCCGGGAGCTTAAGGCCACGGCCATGATGGGAACACCCACGTATATGCTCGCCATGGCCGAAGTCGCCCGGAATCGACTGGACATCGATCCGGCCGCGTTAACCATTGAAAAAATAACCTGCGCCGGCGAGCCGGGGGCCGGTATTGCCAGTACGAAACAACGGATCGAATCCGCCTGGGGCGCCAAAGTATACGATCACGCCGGGGCCACCGAAATCGGCGCCTGGTCATTTGAATGTGACGCGCAACCCGGCGGTATGCATGTGAATTCAGCCATGTTCTTGGTAGAGATCGAAGATCCGGACACCGGTGAAACGATCACCGAACCGGGTCGGCGGGGCAAAATGATCATCACCGCCCTGGACCGGATGGCCCAGCCGTGTATCCGCTTCGATGCCAAAGACGTCATTGAATGGGCTGCCGACCCCTGCCCCTGCGGCCGTACCTTCCCGGTCATCAAAGGGGGTGTGGTGGGACGCACCGATGACATCACCAAGGT
>JAOZUU010000061.1 GCA_029938515.1 Desulfobacterales bacterium
TGTTGCGAAAGTTCGGAATATACTTGATATTCCTGCACTTTCGCGCCTTGCCAGCCGGGCGCCTCAACGCCTAAAATTGTGAATTTATTTTTGTGCGAACCCTGATAGATCCACGGTTTCAAAATGAACCGCTTCAGATTCTACGGTTAAGAGCCCCCAATTCATACGCTGTCCGTTTTCAGCCGGTCCTACGCTGATAAAATCTTTACCACCCACATGCCAGTGGCCCCATTGAAGGATCTGGCTGAAAATAATGATATCGGTTTGAAATTGAGGAATCATGGCTTCCAGTGCCGGGAAAACCGTCTCATCCTGCATGAAATTTGTGAGGCCGCAGACCATGTTCATTTCCAGGGCAAATGGTTCAAAATCAGAAAATCCTGGAAGCCCTTGAATATAATCACCAAAAAAGGCGATTGCATTTTTATTTTGCATTTGAAAGTTGATAACCTGGGGAAGCCTTAATAGCCAATCGCGGTCTTTGGGGGCCAGATCAGGTAAATGATCGGTCGCTTCAGACTGGGCAAGTTGCCAATCAAGCACGCCCTGAATGGCAGTTATGTTATTTTTTCTGAAAAATTTTATCAAATCGGCGTTTTTCGCCGACGGGCCGGTCAAATTGCCCAGGCAGTAAACTGTCGCCACGTCCATGGCTTTTATTTGTGCCAATAAATTTTCCAACGTCCTGCGATTCCCGCTCAGTTCTCCGATTAAACCGACTTTGGTATAATGACCGTTGTCCTGATATGTACGGAATGAAGCCACCGGTTTTAAATCACCATTGGCAGCCGATATGATGGCCCGGGCCAGTTGATCAGGGCAGGATGTTTGATTACGACAGTCGATGCCATCCAGGCAATTTAAAACATCTTTAATGGGCCGCCCTTTTAACAATCGGGCAACGAGTTGGGCATTGCCGGGACAACCGCCGCCCACAAAGCGAACCTCTTCTACGATGTCCTTGTTTATTTTGAAATGAATTTCCGGGGGACAAACGCCTTGGGTGGAATAGATAAACCGTAGAATCGGATCATTATTTGCCATAACATCAAACTTCGTATTTGTACGATTATCCAATTTTTTAGAAACTATATACATACACAACGGTTCGATCCGTGGAAATCGTCCGATAGTTGATTTTTCAGTTGGGATGAGTTGATTTTCATCCCAATATCCGATTGTGATGGAGCGGGCGGGGCAGGGCTGATCGATCTTTTGAAAGGTTAATTTATTTCAGTCAACTCCGGATCGGGTTGTATTTACACCGAATCAAAACTCGCGGCTAAAATTCGATCCCTTTCTGTGCATTTACTCCTTTATAATAGTGATGCTTTACTTCCTTCATTTCCGTGACGAGGTCGGCAATCTCCATGATCGCATTTTTTGCATTCCGCCCCGTCAGTATCAAATGAAGTTCGGGCGGTTTCTGTTCGATGACCGCCATCACTTCATCGATTTGAAGCAGGCCAAAATCGATCGCCATGTTAATCTCATCAAGAATAATAAGATCATAGGAATTGCTTTTAATGGCTTCCCGAAAAGCCTGAAGACCCAAATGGGCTTTGTATATATCAATCGATTCGCAGGCTCTACTCTGTAAAAATACCGAGCGGCCATACTGTTTAACTGTAATGGGAAGGTTGGTTTCGGCGAATGCTTTAAGTTCACCGATATTTTTTTGACCTTTCATAAACTGCAGGATAAGCACTTTTAAGCCCTGACCCGCTGCCCGGATGGCAGCTCCGATAGCCGCTGTGGTCTTGCCTTTCCCGTTGCCCGTATGAATGCAAATCAGCCCTTTTCGATTCATTTAACCCTCTCCTCTAACAATATCCCAGACCGGTCATCACGCCGTGACACCGGCAGGCCGTACTTAATAGAAAGTCTTCTTTGATTATCTCAACCTGCTTTAGCAGGTCAAAAAGCTGCCGGGGCCGATAGCCACCAATTCCCGGGCATAGCTGATAACTTCTGATCACAAGGGACCGAAATTTTGATATTCGGATATTTCCCAACAGTTTGAACATATCTGTATTGCGCCTTTTTTGTGTCACCGTGCAGATTTGCGCTGGTTCGGCACAATCGTCCGGGCAGATAAAATCCGCATGGCTTATATATACATTGCCGGATGGATCCCGTACCGGGTTGGGAACGAGACGATCTATTTCAGATGGAATGGCGATCCGCCTCAGCCCTTTCAACCCCCGCCGTACAAGACACCATTCCGCCGCAAGATGGATCGGAAGTGCCGGAATGATCCATTCCGGTGTTTTTTCTGAGCTAAGCCGTTGATCTAAAAAGGAAACACCATCCCTCTGTTCAAGGGTTCGATTGGGTCCCTCACCCCGCAACAGGTTTTCTCTATCAGGATCAACTAAGACAAAATGATGCTTGTGGTGTATCTTAGCCAATCTTTCAGCCGCAAGCAGGCCGAAGCGGCCTGTACCGATAATCCAGATCTCTTTCATGTCAATTCAGATATAAATTTTGCCGACGGAAAAGGCCAGTAAAAATTGCCCTAGGTAATAAAGGGGTAACCCCACCGCCCGGTTAAAGAATGCGTCTTTCACAAATTGGTTTCGGGCGACAAACAGATCGGAGAGATAAAAAAGAATCGCGCCACCGGCTACCAGCCACCGCCCGATGGCTGAAAAGTGGCTGTCGCCGGCCACGGACCCGGCACCGGCAACCATTGCGGTAATAATCAGCATGTAGGCAATCACCGGACCTTGCATGGTGCCCAGATGGGGTTTCAGCCAGCCATAAACGGCCCTGCTGACAGCTCCGACTGCCACCAGCGAGCCAATGGTCCATACGTTTACTTTCGCTATGTTAAAGAAGGCGGCCGCATAGACCAGGTGGCCTATCAAAAACACTACCAGTCCGGACAGAAATGCCTTGCGGGAATCAAAAGCCAGGCAGATATCCCCCGCCAGACAGAAGGCCAGAGCGATGATTATCAACCAGGAATAGGTTGGATTCAAATGGGGAGTGGTTAAAGCCGCCAGGACAAAAATGGCCGAAAGGAGGGTTTTTGTCAGCAGGGCGATGTCAAATATCTGTCGTTTAATGGAAACAAGCAGGCCGATAAGCAACATAATGGCCATAAAGATCAAGCCGAATCGCATTTTTTATTCTCCATTGGTTGGGTAAAATTCCCCTCGGTCCTCCTTTAAAAAGGAGGAAGATATTGTTTTTCCTTTTGTGAAGGGGAGTTATTTCCGTGACCCTAACAGTCGTGTTTTACACTCCCCACTCGTTCGGTTAGCCGACCGTTTCATCGGGCCAGTCGGCAGTCCGTCTGACTGACAGATTGACCACCCCACGCCAAGCCCGATTGGCGGGCGATTTTTCGTGAAACGGCCGTTTTAATGGATTGCCGGCGGCCGTAGATGATGACCCGTTTGCGGGCCCGGGTTACCCCGGTGTAAAGGATTTCCCGGGTCAGCAGGCGATTCTCGGGGGACTCGGGCAGCACCAGCAATATGTCGTCAAATTCCGATCCCTGGCTCTTATGGACGGTTATGGCAAAAGCCGGCTCCCAGGAGGGGAGTTGCCCCACGGCGAAGGAGTGATATTCATCACCACGTTGAAAATAGGCCCGAAAACCGCCGTCGGTATTTCCGATGACCACACCCATGTCCCCGTTAAAAAGATTTTTGCCGTAATCGTTGCGGGTCACCATAATCAGGGCGCCGGAGAAAAGGCCGTTAACCGGATCAATGGCTGAATCCATGCAAGGCGCCAGGTATTGCGCGATGATTTGATTAATCCCAGTGCATCCCGATGGACCGTGCCGCAGTAAAGTCAGAATTTTCATCCGTCCCATTAATGCAAAGATTTTCTCCAGCAAATGCCATCCTTTACCTGTGCGGGCAAGGTTTTGTTGATCCTTCCCGCCGGCTCTTTTGAGCAGATCAGTGTAACTTTTGTCCTTTTCTGCAGTCGATTGTAGAAGGTAATGATCAGCCCATTGGTGTAGGCAGTTCCGCCATTGTTCCGGTACCATTGGTGCGACGACTGCCCATCGGTCAGTCTTGCCTCCCAGGGCAGCCTTGAAGGCGACCGGCTCATAGTCCGGACATCGCCCCCGGTTCAATGTTGTAGCCAATCGATTAATTTGAGTACCGGCGCGATAGATATTTCGTAAAACAACCAGGTGATCTTTAAAGATTCCAGGGCGATCGTCGGCCGGAATCATTTCGGCAAATACGGCGCCGGCTTCCACCGAAGGAAGCTGATCCTTGTCTCCCATCAGGATAAGTCGAGTGCAAGCAGGATCCAAAGCATTTAGCAATTTGGCCAGCATCACCACGTCCACCATTGATACTTCATCAATAATGGCAGCATCCGCAGGCAGAGGGTTTCCCTCACGATAGTAAAAGTCGTGCTGCTGATGGCTGTACCGAAGCAGTTTATGGAGGGTGCTTCCCTTTAAGGCCAAAAGCTCTCTGTCTTCATTGGAAGGCGACGATATGGTCGGCAGCAGCTTTGAAACAGCCTCGGTTATTCGCCAGGCGGCCCGTCCCGTGGGCGCGGCCAGGACGATCCGGTTAGCCGGTATTCCGGTGCGCACGAGTCCCCGCAATATGTTAACCATCACCGAAGTCTTACCCGTACCTGGGCCACCGGAGATAATCGTAAACGAAGATGAGAGGGCCTGACGGATAGCCGCAACCTGATCAGGGTCCCGGCTAATCGGATGCCCTGTTTTTCCCATGCGAATAGATCGTTTTTCGGAAAAAATTTCGTTCAGGATCGCATCGACCGATGGGCCAGTGGAGTCGCAAGGATAGCCAACGGATAAAAATGTTTCGATCCGTCGATGGAGATGCTTTTCGTGAAGGTAGTATTTTTGAAAGTAAAGCCGTTTTGCGCCGTTGCTTGCATCGAAAACCAGCGGGTAATGAATCGATTTTCCAGTCGCCACCAGAGACTGGTACTGCTTATTCTCCAATCGGACGAGGAATTGGCTGATCAGGCCCTTCACCTTTTCAATTTCCGTTCCAGGAATGAGCCGGCCCACATGGTTATCATTCAATTCCAGGCACAAACTTCCTTCCCGCATGGCTGCAAACATTAACGCCAGAACGACAACCAGCGGGCGGTCATTTTCAGTGTCACCCAACTCAAGCAGGTCGCGGATGGTCATCCAGTCAATGGGAGTCAAGTCAAGGGCCTGGAAAATGGTATGAAACGCCACAACTGATTTCGACGTTTCTTTTTCGAGAGAATTCATGACATACACGCCCGAGCTCGTCGAAGCCGTCTCGATATTTTTGCGCGAACCTTTAGCCATCAGTGTTAGTTTTTACAAATTTATCAATGGTTACTTCTTTTTCAAGCGACGCCAATGAACCGATTTTATCAGGCGGCACATAATAGATGCCGCGATCGGACCCGATTCCCATTCCCCTTAAATAGAAATAGAAAACACCACCGAAATGGCGCTTGGGATTAAAGCGGTCACCCATGACATATTTCAGCCAGCGCAATACCGCGACCGTATACAGCCGGTATTGCAGCCGGTAGCCGGCCGTATCCATACTGGCCGCCATGGCCGCGTCACCATAACCGGCATCCAGGCGGTTCGATTTCCAGTCGGCAATATAGTATTGACTCCCGTGTCGAAAAACCAGGTCCACCACCCCCCGGATGAATCGATCCGGGGAGGGAGGAGCAGAGTAGTAGAAGGCGACCTCGTGCAGACGGTCGTCGGGGTTCAATTTCCCCAGAATGAAGTTTTTTCCGATCCGGGATACAGGAACCGTCAGGGTGTCCACAATTACCTGGGCGACATGCACGCGATATTTTGAGTCGATGCCGTAAAGCGCCATCCGCTGATCGATGAGGTCACCGACGGCATTGTTTTTCAGAAGAGTGTCGGGGTGGTTGATGACGGTTGAAAAGTCGATGGTTTCCAATATGTCATGGAACATAGATCCGACTTCCGGACCACCGGGGATTTCGTCCACCGGCCGGAAAGATCGGACAGGCAGAGCATCCGGAAAACCGACGTTCTCGTCGTCTTCCCGGCGAACAGCCGGGTCGTTTGTAAACGTAGTTCGAATCGGCATACGATCACGATCGGCCGCAATTGTTTGCTTCTTGTGAATGCTTGAGAAAGATTCAAGTATAGTGGTGCGATGAGAAAAGGATTCATCCGCGGGGAATACATCCGGTGGAAGGTCGCATGGGCGTGAAACGTCCGGCGGATTTATCCGGGGCAATGTTGTATCATCATGAATATCGGATTTAACCCACTTGACGCTTTGGGTCTCCGGTGGATCTAGGAAGGCTTCTTCAATAGCCTGGGCCATGAATCGACAGACCGGGCCAAAGTATCGTTGCCCGTTCGAGGCCGGGAAAAACGGTACGTAAAGTTTGAACTGTGCCCGGGTGAGGGTCACATAAAACAGTCGTTTGTCCTCGTCGATACATTCCTGTTGGTAACGCTCCGGATCGACAGTGCCAGTCAAATCGACGATTTTACCGGTACCCGAAGGCTCATCGCTGTCGATTTGATGGAACTGGTGGTATCGGTCAAATCCCCCCTGGGTCAACCCGCCGCCGATAAACACGACTGGAAATTGTAATCCTTTGGCCTGGTGCATGGTGATGATCTGAACCTTGCGCGCTTCGGTTTCGATTTCATGGATGTCGCCCGTTTCATCGGCCGTGATGGTTTGCCTGCGGAAACCGTCGAGCCGGGCACACATTCGTTCAAAATCAAGGTTGTTCCGGTAGGTGGCCTGGTTCAGATAGGTAAAGATCTGATTGTAATTGGCTTCCATACGGTCCCAGCCGGGATTTTGTGCTTCCCGGAAAATCAGTCCGGTATCGGCCATCATCGATTGAAACAGTTCACCCCAGCGGCGGGCATGGGCTAAACCGTGCCAGCGGAAAAATAATTGGTGCGTCGGGTGGGTAACCGGCAGGTCGTCGTAAGCGTAAAGGTCATCGGATTGGAATCGAAAGAACGGTGTCAGCAAAGCTTTTTTTACTCTGGCATTATCTGATGGCGCAAGGATGGCATGGAGCATCAGGCTTAAATAGCAGGCTTCATTGGAGGTAAACAGGCCGGGCTTGCGATAGTAGGAGTAGGAGATTTCTTTGTTTGCGAGCTCAGTTTCCAGCATAGGGACGTTGGTTCGGCTGCGGACAAGAATCGCAATATCTCCCAGATCAAGGGGTCTCGACGAACCATTTTTTTCTAAAATCATCATGCGATTGTCTGTGACAAGGTGGGTGATTTCAGCAGCGATGAATCGGGCCAGATTTACATTGGCCTGACTCGGTTTTTTTGGCCCGCGCAGGTCGACCAGATTGAATGCGTCTCGCCCGGATTTATCCAGGATAAGCGTTTCCGGCAGGTCGGCTATTTCCGGGCTGGCAGCGGGGGTATAGTTGATTTTATGCCAACGGGTTTCCTGGGATGTATCGAACCACGCTGAAACTGCAAACAACCGGTTAAATTCTTCCACCAGGGACGGTTCGGAGCGATAATTGACATCCAGATAATAGAGATTGGCTAGATTTTGGTCAGCGAGCTGTTGCAGTTTAAATCGGGCCGACAGGTAGGTAAACACATCCGCTCCGCGAAAAGCGTAGATCGCCTGTTTGGGATCACCGATGAGAAAGAGCCGGCTGGAATCACTTTCGATAAAAATACGTTGAAAGATTTGCCACTGGATCGGGTCCGTATCCTGAAATTCGTCGACGAACGCATAGCGATAGCGTTTTCGAAGCAAGCCAAGCAACCGGCCGGCGTGTTGGTCGTAAAGCGCGGCATGAACCCTTTTCAACATATCATCGTAGCTGATCGACCCATGGGCGCGTTTGTAGGCGTCTACATCCTGCCTTAGCCGGACAATGCTTTCTGCGGCCAGGATGTGTTTCAGGGCGTCAAAGGCACGAATCAATTCCGTCAGGGAATCAATGACTTCATCCAGGCGAGGGCAAACCTCGCTGGAATTATCCTGGTCACGATTATATTTCTGAGGTTTGATCACGGCGGGCCCGGATTTTTTAAATTTTTCATACACCTTCATGGTGGTAAGGAGTTCAGCGAAACCGGGTAGATTCGGGGGGGCGGGAACAAATTTATCCAGCCATTGTTCAAGGGGAATAAGAATTCGCTTAGTGATGGCATTCCGGCTGCCGGCATGGAAATTGAGCTCATTATATCTGTCGGTAAAGCCTGTTTTCGGGCCGGCCAGCGATTTTAACGTGGCCGTAGCGGTACTAAAAGTATCTGTTAACGAACGCATGTCAGCGATGCCGGGATCGGGAAATAGCCGATCCCCGGCCTCGGGATGAAAACCACCGGAGGCGATGGCGATGATGGTTTCTAAATACTCGGATTTTTTTTTGGTAAAACCGGATATTGACAACAGTTCCGGCAACAATCGACCGTATCGCTCCGGCCAGGTGGAACGCATCTGTTCTTTCAGTGCTTTCTCATAAAGGGGCTGGTCATCCACCAGCTCGGTTTGAAACAGGGTGCCATTTTCAAAGGCAAAGTCCTTCAGCAATGAATGACAGAATCCGTGAATGGTGTGGATCGACGCGGTGTCGAAGATTTCCAGGGCTTCTGTTATCCGGGCTTTTATCTCTTCCGTGATGTCCGGCATCGACAGGGATTGTTCAATTTTTTCCCGAATACGAATCTTTAGTTCACTGGTGGCTTTTTCGGTAAAAGTGACCAGCAGAATATGTTCCAGGGAAAGCTCGGGCTTTTCCATCAACAGCCGAACCACAAGATTTTCAATAGTGTAAGTCTTGCCCGTACCGGCCGAAGCCTCGATCAGGCCGTGCCGGTCAAGGTCGATCTGGCGAACGTCATTTACGGTGATGTAGGTGGGCATGGATATTCGCGGTCCAGAGATCGGGGCTCAGGGTGTAAGGCCCCCGAAAAAAAATAAATCCATCCCGCCCAGGCGGGACTGGTCTTCTGTTCCGCCTAGGGCGTTACATCCACCGGCACATATCCTGATATGCACCGGCGGATATGCCTTGTAGACGAACCGGAATCCGGTTCAATCTTGTGGATTTATTTCTTTTTGGGGACCTAATGTGGTTCACTATCAACGCTAAAAGAATAACAGGAACCCATTGAAATTTTCAACCGATACCCTGGGTAAAGGTACAAGGAAACTTTGATTCCAAGGCATCGATTATTCACGCTGGAAATAATTGTTTTGATAACGATAAGTTAACAGGATATTTGTTCTGTGTTAGAAATCGGAAATATTATCCCGATAGCTTTTCGCCCAGATTTTTCCCGTATTTCTGACAGGCTTTCAGCCCCTCATCGGTGTTGACAATACTTTCTTTTAGAGAAAGCGCGCCAAGGTCTACCATGTCCATTTTAAATACAAATTGCATGGTATCGGCAATCATGGGTCCGGATTCACCGCTGTGAGTGTGAGACGCAAACGCACCGCCGACTTTGCCGGTCAGGTTGGCCTTTTCCGCTATGAAAAGAAATGTCTTCATACTGGCAGTCATATCTTTATGATAGGTGGGGCATCCGAAAACATAGCCGTCATAACCGGCCAGATCTTTAGCGGTTTTGATCTCGGCCACCTTTTTGGTATCTACCGTGAGACCGGCGAAGCGGACCCCCTCGGCAATGTAATCGGCCATTTTGGCAGTGTTTCCTGTGCGGCTGACATACGCAATTAAAACTTTCATCATCCGAATTCTCCTTTCCAGGTAAAAAGTGATCTAAATATTAAAAAATGGTTTCAAAACTGAATCGAACAATTTTTATATCAACGTTTGCATAATGTCAAATTGTCGCTTGATCCATGCATGGTCTTGCAGATAAAGTATTTGGGCTTTCAAGCAGGAAGCTTTTCTAAAAAAGGGTCTGATAAAAGGGACTTGACGTTTCGGAACAGGAATCACTATATATTGATGGCGTCGTAAAAAGTCCCATCTACGGCGTTGTCGTGTTTTTTCAGACGCTCGGCATACCATGTGTATAGCCTCGCCCCTGAAAAAACACGACGCCTTGCACCCCAAGGGCACTTCCT
>JAOZUU010000522.1 GCA_029938515.1 Desulfobacterales bacterium
TATACGCCCCGATCCCGGTGTACGCTGTTGCCCATCGATCCCATTTCCAGAAGCAGCGCGGATCAACGCAAAGGGCGCTGCGGCCGGGTCGCCGACGGGGTGTGTGTGCGGTTGTATTCGGAAGAAGATTATCTGTCCCGGCCGCTGTTTACTCCTCCTGAAATTCTGCGTGCCAACCTGGCGGATGTCATTTTACGGATGATCGCCCTCAAGCTGGGCGATGTGGCCGACTTCCCGTTTATTGATCCACCTCCGGCGAAAAGTATTCAGGATGGTTTTAATCTGTTATTGGAACTGGGCGCGATCACGCCCATTCACAAAAATGAAAAAGGCCGCCTGCGCTATCGATTGACAGCTGATGGAAAAATGATGGCCCGATTACCCATTGACCCGCGCCTGTCCCGTATGCTGATCGAGGCCCGAAGACGCGGCTGCTTGGCCGAGATTGCCATTATTGCCGCAGTCCTGAGTATCCAGGATCCACGGGAAAGGCCCCTTGAGATGCAGAAAGAGGCGGATAGGGTGCATGCCGCCTGGGTCGACCCGGAATCGGATTTCGTCACCCTGTTGAACATCTGGCGCTGGTATGACAAAGAGCTGTCTGCGGGAAAAGGCGTTCGAAAAATTAAACGGTTCTGCCGGGATCACTTTCTATCCTATCGGCGAATGCGCGAATGGAAGGATATCCATCACCAGCTTCGTATCGTGTTAAAAGAATCGGGCATCCATGTCGGTATCCTGCCTGAGACCGGGGTCCTTTCCGCTGGGGAGAAGATGGAATTCTCACCCCGCTACACCGCCGTCCATCAATCGATCCTAAGCGGATTTCTATCCAACATTGCCTGTAAAAAGGAGAAAAATATCTATACCGCCGCCAAAGGGCGGGAAGTCATGATTTTTCCGGGTTCCGGTCTTTTTAACCAGGCGGGAAAGTGGATCGTAGCCGCCGAGATGGTGCTGACGTCCCGGCTGTTTGCCCGTACCGTTGCCCATATTGATCCCGGCTGGTTGGAATCCCTGGCCGGGGATCGATGCCGATATACGTATACAGACCCCCATTGGGACCGGAAAAAGGGGACGGTGGTGGCCGCCGAGCAGGTCAGCCTGTTTGGTTTGGTGATCGTTCCCCGACGCAACGTGGTTTACGGGCGGATCGATGCGGATCAGGCGGGCGATATCTTTATTGAAAGCGCCCTGGTGGAAGGTGATTTTCAGCAACCATTTTCGTTTGTTCTTCACAATCAAGGCCTGATCGACCATGTTTTGGATATGGAAAATCGTTTGCGACGGCGGGACCTGTTTATCGGTAATGATGTCCTGGGTGCTTTTTACCACCAACGACTGGAGGGTGTCTGGAATGTGCCTTTGCTTAAACAAAAAATAAAGGCGGCCGGCGGCGATGGGTTTTTGCGGATGCAAAAAGGCGATTTGTTTCGGTTTCGTCCGGATAAGACTGTGTTGGCCGGTTTTCCGAATACTATTCAATTAGGAGAAGGGGCCTATCCATGTACGTACGTCTATGAGCCGGGCGGGCCGGCGGACGGGGTGAGCGTGAGCATCCCGGCCGGTACCGCCGCCGCGGTCCCCCTCAGTGCCCTGGATTGGCTGGTGCCGGGTTTGATTGGTGAGAAGATCAAGGCGCTGGTCAGGGGATTGCCCAAAACGTATCGCCGGCGGTTGGGACCCATCCCCCAGGTCATGGAAGTGATCGCCGGCGAGATGCCCGGGCCCGGAGATACGGAACCGTTGATCAATATTCTGGGACAGTTTCTCCATCGGCGCTTTGGCGTTCATATTCCCGCCACAAAATGGCCGATCGATTCTTTGCCGGACTATCTGAAAATGCGTGTCGTCATGACGGATACCGAGGGCCGGGAGATTCAAAGCAGCCGGAATCCGGTCGTTCTGCGTCGATTTATATCGTCGGATATCGACCCTAAGATTTTCAACGCACAAAAAAAGCGCTGGGAACGAAGCGGTATCACCCGGTGGGATTTTGGCGAAATACCGAAAGCCGTCGAATTATCAGAGGCTGGTGGACCTGCCTCGATCGCTTATCCTGCCTTAACCGTCGAGATGGATAAGCCCGGACAAGTCAGCCTGCGTTTATATCAATATTGGGATCGGGCGATAAGGGCGCATATAACGGGTGTAAAAATCCTGGCGGCCCTGCATTTGGGCAAAGAGATGAAGTTTATAAAGAGGGCGTTGAAAATCCATGGCTCAGTAGCGCCCAAAACTTCCTTTTTCGGTGGTGCCGCCGAAGTGGAACGGCAGTTATTCGATAAAATCATCACGATCCTGTTCGCCAAGAATATCCGGACTGAAAAGGCGTTTCACGCTTGCCTGCATGCAGCGCAGTCGCAGCTTCATCAAACCGGGCAAGCCCTTTCGGCGGTCGTAGCGCCGGTCCTGACCGCATACCATGATGTTCGGACACAATTGGCCGAATTGCAGAGCCGTCATGTTGCTAATCAATCCATTAAGCGCTTTATCGACCGACGATTAAATGATCTTAACCGGCTGATCCCGAAAAATTTTATCGCCCTGTACGACATGGACCGATTGGATCACCTACCTTTATATATAGGCGCCATTTCCGTCCGCACCCAGCGGGCGGTGGTGGATCTTGAAAAAGATCGGCGCAAGGCCGAAAAGATTCGGCCTTTTTCAGAACATTTGGATGCCTTGCTGACCACTCTGTCGCCAGCCACTTCGGGGGCAAAACGCCAAGCCATTGAAGCATATTTCTGGCTGCTCGAAGCATACAAGGTTTCGGTTTTCGCTCAGGAACTCAAG
>JAOZUU010000523.1 GCA_029938515.1 Desulfobacterales bacterium
CCAAACCTTCGGCCATGTAGTTGAAACCGGTGGCTGAAGTTGCCGCCGCCTTGAACAGCAAGAACCATGCCCCCACCGGGCCATAGGCATCCTTGTATCTACCCGGAATGAAAACAACCTCCTGGGAAGTCATCTCGGCACCGGCCGTGGTTGTCAGGTAGGAGGTTGACCCTGCGTTCCAAGGTGGATACCAGGCCCTGCCCAAACCTTCTCCGGTTGACCGCGGTTTGAAAACGTGAACGGCACCGCCTGCACACGCGAGGCAGGCCTTAAATTTGAATACATAGATTTCGGGATCTCTTACGCTGAACCCGATGGCGCCGGCCACTTTATTTTTGTCGTTTTTATCGAGTAAAAGTCGAACAACAAATACGCGTTCGATAACGTTGTCCATGCCAACAGCGTTCTTGGCGGCCTCAGCAAGGATGGCCTTGTAAGATTCGCCGTTGATCATAAGTTGCCACCGGCCTTCATGGACATAATTGCCTTCTCCATCTTTCCAGATTGGAAGTCCGTATTCCTCAAACATGTGGACCGATCCGTTGACGTGCCTGGAAATATCCATGACCAGATCATCCCGGCAAAGACCCATAAGGTCTTGCCTGACATAGCTGAGGTAATCGGGAGGGGAATTTTCACCCTGATATTGATTGATGGCTGAAAGCCCCATTCCTACAGCACCGCTTCGTTCCATAGCGGCCTTGTCCACCACGGTAACTTTTACATTATTTTCTTTAGCCCAATGTGCACCTTCCACAGCAGCGCCGCATCCCGCCATTCCTGGACCGATAATCAAAAAATCAGTCGTAACCTCGATCGTTTTGAATTCTTGCATAATTCGTCACCTCCTTTAGTCTCCAAGTGTCCAGAGCTTATCTTTTCTCAATGATGCCGGTTCGGTGAACAGGAGCTGATCATCCAAGGTTCCCGGGCCTACGCCAAAGCCACCATCCGGTTTAGCCCCCCCTTCTGGTGTTGTTCTAATAGGAAACTTGAACCGCTTGATCGTACCCCCTCTGAATTTGACAGTCCACATGATATCTTCTGAACCCCTCATTGGTACAACGCTTGCGCCGAGTGGTGTAAAATCAGCATAACCCCGTACCTCAACAGCTTGGGTTGGACAGATTTTTACACAATTATAACACTCCCAGCACATATCTGGTTCGCAGTTATAAGCTTTCATTCTGTCTGCATCCAGCACCATTAGATCGTTAGGACAAATGTACAGGCATGCAGTTTTGTCCCCTCCCTTACAACCATCGCATTTTTCATCAATGACAAAACTAGGCATTGTTACCTCCTTTTTCTTAAATTATTTTTTCCAGAGACCTTTACAATTGATGGCGTCGTAAAAAGCCGGAAACCCCTTAAAACGTCATTCCGGCGCAGGCCGGAATCCAGTTATTTAAGCATGTTCTGGATACCGGATCAGGTCCGGTATAACGAATTTGGACTTTTTGCGAGATCATCACAATTAAGCCGGTATGAATCTTATCATCCCCCCTTTTTTTGTTATTTGTTAAAACAAAAGCTTCCAGTCAATATTTACAATTTGGCTTCACAATTTTGGATCAAAAATTAATTATAGCATAACCAAACAATAATATTACAGCATTATCTATGCCAAAAGAAAATAACCTACCAAAATAAACGCAACATACCGATTAATTAAGTAATTATGGTAATTTAAGTTCCAATATCGAATAATAGGCAAGGTTCGGTGGGAGCAAAATGAGGATTTTGGAAATTAAAAACGAACAATTTTAACCCCCTCC
Source organism: Desulfobacterales bacterium (assembly GCA_029938515.1). Taxonomy (GTDB): domain Bacteria; phylum Desulfobacterota; class Desulfobacteria; order Desulfobacterales; family QNYZ01; genus QNYZ01. The sequence goes on from JAOZUU010000523.1 coordinate 1,779, forward strand.
TGACTTATGAAATGGTGTTTCTATGTTAAAAAATGATGTTGCGAGTTGCATTTTACGATTAAAAAATAAGGAAACCATCCTTTTTAAGACCCGTAACGTCAAAACCTGCAACAGGGGATATTGTCTTAACGATTTTCGGTATTCTCTGTTCTGGAAAAGTATAATTTTTAGGACGTTGCTTTGAAAAAAGACAGATAGTAAACATGGCTGTTAGTAAATCATTAAAATACATTGATTTGCCCAAAACCTCTCGGCCTTTGCGCTTCAAATGATGCCGACTTGAATAAAATCGACCGGTAAATATAAGATTCGGCATGATAATTGCTGTTATTTTATGAATTAGAGGTTCAACTTGGCATTTACCTCTGTATCATTCGTAGCAAATCGGCCCTCTGGGATAGGCCTTCTGGGTCGATTTGCTTTTTTATTTCATTTTTTTAAAATAATTTGCTATACTTATGTTTTTAACAATTCTAAAGTCATCTTACATGCTGTGGTGATTATATATATCTTTGCAGTCCACACGATTATCAGAAAACAAGGCATTGCAAAAGGGAGCAGATTAACGGGTAAATGAAGAACGACAGCCATAGCCGAATATCACACCACATAACCAAGATCATCCTGGAAAGCATTTCCGAAGGGGTTTTTACCATCGATCGTAATTGGCGCATTACCTCTTTTAACCGTGCCGCCGAAGTCATTACGGGCATTTTGCGTCAGGAAGCAATCGGAAAACATTGCTGCGAGGTTTTTCGCTCAAACATGTGTGAGACCGATTGTGCTTTGCGCCGCACCATGAAACTGGGCAAACCTTTTGTAGACACTTCGACCTATATCGTTAACGGTGAAAAACGACGAATTCCGGTAATCGTATGTACTTCCCTGCTAAAAGACGAAAACGGGAAGGAAATAGGCGGTGTTGAAACCTTCCGCGATATGAGTACTGTAGAAGAATTACGCAAGAAACTGGACGTACAATATCAACAAGGAGACATGATAAGCCGCAGTCCTTTGATG
>JAOZUU010000524.1 GCA_029938515.1 Desulfobacterales bacterium
TGAGCGTTAGCGAGTTCCACAGCGACCGCCCGATTCGAGAAGCACAGGGCAGCCCGAAGGGCCGCGTAACATGGGCGATTTCTTTTGGTTCGTTTTCTTTTTCGCAAAAGAAAATGAACAAAAAAGCACCATCATGCCAAGCGGTTTCATTCTAGCTCAGGGTTTATATAAAAGTAATAGGATCAGGATGGAGGGAATCATGTACACCTATGCCAAACCGGACAACCTAGTTGAGTTGATTGAAACAAGTGTGGAGCGATACGCGCAGCGCCCCCTGTTCGGCACCCCGGACAGCCAGGGCAACTACACGTGGGTAACCTATGACGGGGTGGGCGCCAGGATCAATGACCTGCGGGCCGGTTTGGCGAGTATCGGGATCTGTGCCGGTGATATGGTGGGGGTCATTGCCAGCAACCGCGTGGAATGGGCCATTGCCGCCTTTGCAACCTTCGGGCTGGGCGGACGGTTTATTCCCATGTACGAAAAAGAACTGCCCAAAATCTGGCTGCACATTATCCGTGACGGCGGCATCAAGACGCTCTTTGTCGCCAATATTGAGATTTATAAGCAAATCGAGATCCTTCGTCCTGAAACACCCAACCTGGAGCATGTTTTCATCATAGACGGCGATGAAACCGAAAGCATGACCGATCTGGAAGAAAAAGGCCGCGGCAACCCGGTTCCATCCATCCGGCCCAGGTCCGAAGATATCGCCGCATTGATTTACACTTCCGGCACCACCGGCAGCCCCAAAGGGGTACTGCTTTCCCATGGAAATTTCACCAGCAACTTCATTGCCGGCGGCGCCCGGTTTCCGGAACTCTCCTGTGAGGACCGAAGCCTGTCCATCTTGCCCTGGGCGCACTCCTACGGTCAGACCGCCGAGCTTTACAACTTTATCAACATCGGCGCCTCAATCGGTTTTATGCGCGATGTAACCACCCTTGCGGAAGATCTGGGCAGGGTGGCCCCCACCTTTCTGATCGCCGTACCGCGCGTTTTCAATAAGATTTATGACGGACTGTGGACCAAAATCAACACGGCCGGTGGACTGGCCAAAAAACTGTTTGTCATGGGGCTTACGAGCGCTGCCCAAAACCGGCAGCTGGCTGCCCAGGGGAAAAGCGCTTTCTGGCCTCATTTAAAATATAAACTCGCCGATCGTGTGGTTTTCAGTAAAATCCGAAAGCGCTTTGGCGGTCGTCTTCAAGGGACTCTGACAGCCAGCGCGATGATGAATATAGTGGTTGCCCAGTTTTTTACGGATATCGGTCTGCCGGTGTTCGACGCCTATGGATTGACCGAAACATCCCCAGCCGTGACCATGAACAACCGTGAGGCCAACAAACCCGGCAGCGTGGGCCGGCCCATCGATCAAGTCCGGGTGATCATCGACCCCAGCCGTTCCGACGGCAACCCGGATGAAGGTGAAGTGGTGGTCTACGGCCCCAATGTCATGCAGGGTTATCATAACAAACCCGAGGCCACCCGCCAAGTAATGACTGAAGACGGTGGTTTTCGAACGGGTGATATCGGAAGACTGGATGAGGACGGCTTTTTATTTATTACCGGCCGGATTAAAGAACAGTATAAACTTGAAAACGGAAAGTATGTTTTCCCAGCCGTCCTGGAAGAAGAGATACAACTCTCCCCCTGGGTGGAAAACGTGCTGATTTACGGCGAAGGACACAGACATAACGCCTGCCTGATTGTCCCGGACTTCATTAAATTGGAGGCTTGGGCCAAAGAAGAGGGTATCGGCGGTTCACCTGAAGCGCTTATTGTTCATCCCCGGGTAAAGGCCTTGGTCAGCCAGTCCATCACCGATCACCTGGAGCATAAATTCAAAGGCTACGAAATACCCAGGAGTTTCATATTGGTGGAAAAACCCTTCAGCGTTGAGAACGGCATGCTGACCCAAACCATGAAACTCAAGCGCCGCAACGTCGTCGAACGCTATGGGGATCAGCTAGAAGCGGCCTATAAAGCGGCCTGAGGCTGCACGTTCAAAAACTTACTGCTATTCGTCGCTAATCCCTTTCCGGGCAGAGTCATCAAAGTGGACGTCCCATGGGCGACGAGTTCACCATTTTCGTCCCGCACCTTAGATTCGGCATAGCTTATTGAATTTCCCGACCGGATCGCCCGGCCTTCGGCGGTTAATACGCCTTTATCAACGGGTTTCAGATAATTTAATTTTAGATCAATATTCACTAATCCTGCATCTTCCGGGATTCTCATGAAAACCGACCAGAAGGTGGCCGTATCAATCAGGGTGGCCAACACCCCTCCATGAACGATCCCGTATGCCTGCAAGTGACATCTGCTTGTATTCAGCTCGATGACGGACGTGTCCAACTCGATCGATCTAAGTGTCATGGCCATATGATTCGGAAAGGGGCTTTTATTGACCATCTCAATTATTTCGCGGATATATTCAGGATTCGGATGGGGCACGGTTATTGTCCTATGAGATTATATGGTTGATTTTGCTGCAGGTTGCAATAAAATTCAAGTCAAAGAAATGGGGCCATTTTCTGAACAATATGGGGTTTCGGCAAGGCACCGATCAGGGTGTCTCTCAACCGGCCGCCGTCAAAAACCAGGAGGGTGGGAAGGCTACGTAAATCATAACGCGCCGTTAGAACAGGATTGGCTTCGACATTGAGTTTTCCCACCCGGATTCGCCCCTTCCAATCTTTCGCCAACGCTTCGATCGCCGGGCTGACCATGGCGCAGGCACTGCACCAGCCGGCCCAGCAATCGAGCAATACCGGCA
>JAOZUU010000525.1 GCA_029938515.1 Desulfobacterales bacterium
TTATAGACGTCCCCATAGCTAGATCCCAACAGGTTACCCGTTTCGGTTGAATATAAGAGACGGCCACTCATTGCAAATGCCGTCTGAGAACATCTTTCACGAACATACCCGCTGATGTATTCTGGTTAACAATCTCATGGACATTCTTTCGGACCTGTTCTTCCACACCAATTTTTTCAGCGGCTTTCATGGCGTAGTCATAAGCCGTATATACATCGAGTCCTGTAATTTCATATCCCCAGCCCTCTGTTAACCACTGCAGCGAGGCAATGGCAACACCCAGCGTGAATTTCGGCTCCTTCTCCAGATAGTCTCTAGCCGCTCGATTGAGTGTCCTGGGGTCGCACGGGCTCAGGTGGGCAAGCTTCAGGGCCAGCGGCAGCATACCGAGGGATTTTGCGGTTGCAAACCATTTTCCCTCTTCCCCCGGCGTCGATTCGATTAGATCCTCAAGAATCCGTATTTTTTCCTTCTTCGGATATTTCCCAGCGATATTTCTAAACGTCGCCAGGTTCGTGCCACCCCGGTTGACCGTCAGGCCGTACTGCCGGTAGGCTTCCTCGTAAAGACCCGATGAAAGCAGGATCTCTTCGCAGACCCGATCAATAACCGTCTGGCTGTCGTTCAGCCCGCGGGATGCCCTGGCATACCTGAGCGCCTCCCCCTTTTTTCCCATTGCGACCAGCGCTTCAACGCCGAAGCTGCGATATTCCCAGGAAAGGTGGGGCGCCATTGCAATGAGATCCAGCAACTCCCGGTGCCTTCCGGCCGCCAGAAAGCAGGACAAACAAGCATCGGTTCCCCGGAAATACGAAAACGCCCCCTGTTTTGTCTCCTCCCAGGTTCTTTGCACGATCGGTAACAGTTCATCAGCCCATTTGGAAGCGACCTCCGGTGGTCCGCACACATCACCCCACCGTTCACCCAATACATCAAGGTATCCCACGCCGTCATCGTTGAAAGCCTCCCAGAGTCGATCCAACCATTTCGACCTGTTTTTTTCACCGGCTGGCGCCTCAACAACCAGATCGACCAATATACACATGGCATTGTAAACGGCGGTTCCAAGGGCACCGGACGAAGAATCGACATGTTGCAGGGTGGGCCACAGTTTTTCCATCAACTTGATGGCCCCTTCAGCACCAAGCAGGGGATCTTTTCGAGCGACCTTCCTGATTTCAGAAACCGCTTCCTTGATCCTTCTGCAGGCCAGTCTGGAGCCACTCCATCCATATGCGTTTCTTCTAAATCTTGCCGTGAAAGTCCATTTGTGGGGTTTCTGCCTGGTCATAAAGTCCTCTACGCCACAGGGGATGCTGTTTGTTTTTCGACGGAGCGGTCATTGAAACGAAGAAATGCGTTCAGTTTCTTTTCCCAGTCTTTCATAAAAAGGGAATTCCGGGGACTGCCTTCGCTGGTCACTGGGTCGTTGGCATCTCACCAATGGAATCCTCATTGGGAATTCCCATCGAAAAGTGCCACTGAACGATCTTCCAACCATTCTCCTCCTTTTGAAAAACCGCAGTCAATCGAACCGGCATTTCCGTGCCATCTGAAAATTTGAGTATGGGTTGCCCAGCGACCCAACCGATCGAACCCTCACGATACGCCTGGGGAGCGTCTGCCAGGAGCTGCAGGCCACTCAATTCTTTCAGCTGGGATTTAAACACCCTCGTAATAGTGGCGTAACCTGACCACCATTCCGTCGGGTCAGTACCAATCGCAAGTACACCATCCCTGTTGGAGAAGTACCGTTCGAAAAATGAATAGTCGCCACTTGATATGGCCTCGCAACTTCGAAGATAAAGCGCCTTCAACTCGTTTGATGGTTCCATAGCCACTCCCTCCTTTACCAGATTGGGTGCACCTCAGAAATGCCGCTTCCTTATAGCATGAAGTTATAGACATCAAAGTCTTCATCGAGCTCGAATCCGTTCAATTCATAGAAGTGTCTGGCATATACATTGTTGTGTTTGTGCGTTTGAAGCATGATCATGCCGGCCCCGATATCTCTTGCAAGTTGTTTTGCTCGGTCGATCAGATGGTCGCCGATTTGTTTGTTGCGTTCGCCTGGTATGACAAAGAGGTCGTATAGGAAGAGGAGTTTTTTCATTGAGATAGAGTCCCAGCAACGGTAGAGCTGCATAAAACCGGTACATAGATGCTCATCGTACACCAGGAATATATCGGAATCTTTTGAGAGCAGGCGCTCTTTCATGAACCATCGAACTTTGTTGGGTGTTCGTTCCAATTTGTAGAAATCGCGATATTGCTCAAACAGGTCCGCAGCATCATCCAGTTGTTCGATTGTTGCTTCGATAACTTTCATTGATTCACACCTTTCACGAAGTCTGGAGCCATTACCCTTTAGAACCTCGTACGATCCATCATCATTCCCGCAGGGTAAATAATTTTTTCACTTTATTTATCTGAACTTTCAACACATATCCCAACCACACATCGCTCTCCCTGATTTTGGAGACCTGGCGAGAAAATTCCACCACTGTAAGATTCAAGCGCTCAAATACTATTCTGAGCTCCTCGTTCCGCCAAAGGTAAAACACCCGATCCCCGGCATCTTTGGTGGTGTTTTGTCCCTCTTTCATGGTGACCAGCATATAACCGCCGGGTTTCAAGGCCTGCACAATATTTGAAAGTATTCCGGGAAACCGATTGTGTGGTACATGGACCAGGGCGCCCACCAGCAGAAGTGCATCCATGCCCATACCGGAAAAATCATGACACTCGAAATCTCCTTCTACGACCAGGCACTCTG
>JAOZUU010000526.1 GCA_029938515.1 Desulfobacterales bacterium
GATCTTTTCGATGAGAATGGAAAGATGCAGTTCTCCCCGGCCGGAGACTTTGAAACCGATTCCCCCGGTCAACGGTTCCATCCCTAGTGCAACATCGGCCAGGATTTCACGACGCAGACGGTCTTCAAGGTGACGGGAAGTGACAAATTTTCCCTCTTTGCCGGCAAAAGGCGAGTCGTTGGGGACAAAGCTCATGGCAATTGTCGGTGGGTCGATGTCAATAAGAGGCAGTGGCCGGGGATCCTCGGGGTCAGTAAAAGTAACACCGACCGTTACATGATCCATGCCGGCAACGGCAACAATTTCTCCGGTGGATGCGTATTGCACCGGTTCTTTCTGGTCCCCGGCAAATCGATAAATTTTGGTGATACGCGCCGGTGTGATGGTGGTGTCGCGATGGACCATGGCAACAGAATCATTTATACCGATGCGACCATTGACCAGTTTCCCGATACCCAGCCTGCCTAGATACGGCGAGTAGTCAATCGTATTGATTTGCAGCTGCAGAGGTGCCTTGCAATCCCCCTTTGGCGCCGGTACATGCTGTACAATCATTTCCGAGACGGGCGTCATATCACTTTCCCCGTTTATCGGATCATCTGCTTCAACCAGCGCATATCCTTCCTTGCTTGAGGCATATACCACCGAAAAGTCGAGGATCTCGTCCGGGGCATTAAGTCCGGCGAGAAGGTCAAATACCTGATCAACGACCCAGCTGCAACGGGCCGCCGGTTTATCGATCTTGTTGACCACCAGCAGGATTGGCAGTTTGGCCGCCAATGCCTTTTTTACCACGAAAGAGGTCTGGGGCATGGGGCCTTCCTGGGCATCTACCAGAAGCAGGGCACCGTCCGCCATGCGTAAAACCCGCTCAACCTGCCCGCCGAAGTCAGCATGCCCGGGCGTATCGATAATATTAATCCAGTAGTCGCCATAGCGATATGATCCATTTTTTGAGGAAATGGTAATCCCCCGTTCCTGCTCCAGATCCATGGAATCCATGAGCCGTTCGCTCACCAGCTGGTTTTCACGAAACATTCCGGAGTGACGGAAAAGTTGATCAACCAAAGTGGTTTTACCATGGTCCACATGGGCAATAATGGCCACGTTGCGAATGTGTTCCTGGGTTATGTTTAAATCTTTTTTCATTTTTTCATCTTTGTTTATCAAGTCACTTATTCTCAATCGATTTTAATTTAATAATTTCATCATATTCGGATTCGATGTTAATGTTCCGGTTGATGGTTGTTAATGGTCTTTCCCCGTGAATCCTACTGCTGCCACGTAGATAATATCCATAAACAGGCGTTTTGCAATGCCTGAGCGCAATATAATTTTGCAACAATTTAAAATCATTACCGATTTAAGCTATTAAACCTGTTGACACGCAATTTGCAGCCATGATAGTTAAAAGATTATAAAGATGATCTGCTATGTATAAACACATAATCATATCAGATTAAAGGAGAAAGATGGGAATCAAAGAACGAGCCGATTATCGAAAAAAGCGCATCGTGGCCAACATGGCCAGGAATTTCAAGGATGCAGAAAACTGGGATCTATACTTTTGGCAAGATCTCAGTCCAGAACAGCGCTTATCTGCCCTGGTAGCGATCCGGAAAGATATCGAAAAGGTTGTTAAAGCTCGTTCGCGTAGTTTGGATGTGAACAAAAACTCGCTCTGATTATGGAAACTATCCAGGATTTTGAAGACATGCTTGTATTGCTGGGAAAACACAAAGTCCGGTATCTCATCATCGGAGGCCTTGCCTTTGTTTATCATGCCAAGCCCCGCTACACAAAAGATATGGATCTCTGGATCGATCCGGCCCCAGAAAATGTAAAACGGGCAAATCAGGCGCTTGCTGAATTCGGCAGTCCCTATCTTCTAGATCCTAAAAAATTCAAGGAAATTTTACAGATGGGGGTTGCGCCGGACAGAATCGATATTCTTCGTCACGTACCAGGCGTACAGTTTAAAACAGCCTGGCAAAAACGCATTATAGGGCAGTACGGTAAAGCCGCCGCTAACTGGATCGGACTGGATAGTCTCATCCGCATTAAAAACCGCATTGATCACCCCCGTCATAGAGAGGATGTACGGGTTCTCCGTGAAGTCAAAAAACGTCGGTCGCGATTACCAAAAAAAGATAAATTATAACTTAATAAGGCTGCCCGCAAGAAAGGTTCCGATAACAAAAATACTCTTTAAATCCAGATAGTGTTCCACTGATTTATCGAAGAGCAAATTGCTCTGAGCGGGCAGGTCTTCGTCCCGGTCATTAAAGGAAAGATAAACAGGGATGTTGGGCAAAGCTGGAAATTCTATAAATAGATCCGCGGCGATAGGATCCGTGGCAGGCTCACCGCAAAGACCTTTACAGGCTGATTTAAGCGCTCCCAATCGATCGGAAAATGTGCGCGCGATAAGTCGGTTGGTATTGCCGGCAAAACTCATCGTCAGGGGACCGGAATTTTTAAAATCCCTGAAAGATACTTTTTCATGGCTCGGGGTAACAATTACCTCATTTCGAAGAACATAGTTCAGGATGACCGTTCCAACAGCAGGCGTTGGCGGTATACCTTTTGAATCAGTGACGCCTTGTTCCGAGATGGCATATATCCGGCCAAAAAACGAAATGGTGATTTTACCTGAAACGATCTGAAGATCCAAAGCTTTAGATCTATTCAAAAGATTGATTTCTTTGAGTCTATCGAGATTTTCTCTATAGATTGTATCAAATACTTCCATATGTTTATTAGCCATCTT
>JAOZUU010000527.1 GCA_029938515.1 Desulfobacterales bacterium
AACCCGGGAGAGCTTACCAGGGAATGAACTGATAGAGCTTGCCGAACATTTCGTAGACTTCGATCCAGTTCTGGAGGTCCTTTGGGGTACGAATGTGGGCGCGCTTGTTGACCATCACCCAGCTCATGTGGGCGGCACCATCCTTACAGGTCGAACAATCCCGGGTTTCAGACGTACAGCACCGGTGCATGGTCTTTAGATCCGAGGCCCAGCGGATAAATTCGATCAGGCGTTTCGGTTGTGGCGTTCGCTTGTCCAGAGGTTGGGTGACCGACGGGCACTCGTTCCAGCCGAAGCGGCGGCCCAGCATTTGGCCGGTGGTGATGATTTCATGGTAGTATCTGCAGGATATAACGGTGTCGGGATAGGCATCCAGCATGGCATCCATTTCCATGCGAATTGCCTCAAGCTGCCCGGGTGTCCACGAAAACCCGTCGACCCCCTCATCATTGGAGAGAAGCTGCATGTGGACTTTTAAACCCACATCCGTAATTTTTCGAATAATTCTATCGGTCTTTCCAATCTGTTTGGGGGTAATGGTGTACAGGTAATAAACAAGGGGATCGCCCTGGTAGTTTTTGCTTGAAATGCTGAAAGTGTCTTTTCCCCGCAGCACCTTTTCGTCGACTTCATCCCCCCATAGGGAAATGCCCAGCATCATGTCCGGAAACCGGTCCCGGGGTATCTTGATGAGCCCGTTGGTGGCGCAAAAAGTGGACAAGCGTTTATAAAAAGCCGCCACCCGGTCCAGGCAAAGTGTCGGTTCGCCGCCGATCAGTATGGCCAGATTGACCCCGCGCTGCTTTTCGCTATCGATAAAGGCTTCCCATTTTTTGATATCCATCTCTTCGGGGGCCGCTTTGTGTTCGCCCGATGAGAAAAAGAAACAGCCTTTGCAGCGCAGATTGCATCGATTGGTCACATCGTAGATGGAGCTCCGGATGTTGAGTTTCGAGATCCGTTTGTAGCGTTCATACCAATGCTCGTCCAGGAGCTGGCTGACGGTTATCATTAGCGGATGGCCTTGCCAGGTGGTGCACTCAGCGCGCCGCACAGGTTGGCGCCTTTTTCATATCCCATGACCCAGACGGCAAGATAAGTGTCCACATAATCCAGCCAGGCCCGGAAAATTTCCGGGTTCGCGGCGTGGCGGAACAACCTGGCAGTCACCACGGCGCTGCCGGCGGCGTAGTGGCGGCAGTCTTCGCAATCGGTGTCCGGCACGCAGCACGCCGCTTCGCGATTCCAGGACAGGTCCGTTCGATACTGGCGGAAAGACCGCCCCAGCCCGATGGCGGTGGACGGGTTTCGGCGTGGATATGAACATGTAAACAGGTCGTGAAGGCCGGAACGATGGGTGTGCACCACAGAGCTGTAGGGGGAAAAAAGCACGTTGACCGGATATTTGTCCAATAGCACCGTCATTGCATCTCTGGATTTTTCCAGCGAGGCGGCGTCATGTCGTAGATTGCCGCTGTATCCCACCGGCGCCGAAAACATGTTAAACGTCAACTTGCATCCATTGTCCGCCAGCACTTCTCCAACTTCAAAAACCTGGTCGATATTGTCGCGCGTAAATGTGTAGACGAATACGGCCCGGGGGTCTTCCCGATAGTTTTCGATCTGCCGGTGCAGCATGTTTTTCGCATTCCGGATTCTCAGGCTGGTTTTGTCATTGCCCCAAACTGAAATGTGAATTTTGTAGTTGATCGATCCCGGCAGGGCCTTCATGCCGTTGGTGGCGATGGCCCCCAGGGGCATCTCCTGGTGGCACACTTTGCACAGTTCCGGGACCAGCGACGGTTCCGCCCCGGCCAGCACCACATAGGTAATACCCCGCTCTTTTTCAGACGCCATCAATTTTCGCCAGGCCCCGGGGTCCGTATTCAATCGGGCAAACTGCTTATCCCCCTCGTAATAATAACACCCTTCGCAACGGATATTGCAGCGGTTGGTCATATCATAGGTTGATTCCCGCAGGAAAAACCATTTCCTGACCTTTTCCCAGCGGGAACGGACCTCCGGATCGGCTAAAATTTCGGAAAATTTCCACCCCCGCTCCGGCGACGAATTCCCGGTTGGATTATTAATATCCAGATTCCCACCCATGCGATCTTTCAAGAATTATTGAGCTGCTCGTCTTTATCATTCAGCTTGTGCGCGACATACTCTGAAATCAGGCGAAGGCTCGTCAGTTTGGGATAATCATCCTCATCAATTCTAATGGCGTACTCATCACGAATCATCAACGCAACGGTGGCCAGGTCCATGCTGTCAATGCCCACCTCATCAACCAGGTCAATATCCGGGTCGAATGTTTCGGGGGCGACGTCTTCGAGCTTGAGTTCCTCGATCATGATTTCAGCCACACGAATCATGATTTTTTCTGTTTCTATGCCGGTGGACATTCGCTCTCTTCCTTAGATTATTTGATTTGATCTCTGTTTTTTCCATCTATCCTCAAAGTGAGGTTGCCGCTGCAAACGACTTCATCTTCAACCAAAATACGAAAAGTGTAAGCATCGTCAGGGCCTTGTTTAGGAGTAGCCATGATTCTCAACAATCTCCCGGGTCTGACCATCTTTTTAAATTTTACCCTGCTAAACGCTGAGACGGTCACCGGTCCGCCGCATGCCTGACTGATGATATCGCGAACCAGCGTCAATTGTGCGATCCCCGGTAAAATCGGCTGACCGGGAAAATGTCCCGAAAACCATTGTGATTCCGGTGGAATCTGCAATTCAGCCGATATCTCGCCTGAATCCAG
>JAOZUU010000528.1 GCA_029938515.1 Desulfobacterales bacterium
TTGAAAAAAGAAAAACGTATAAATCTCCGTCTTACTCAAAAGGATTATCATCAAATTCAGATAAGAGCGATTGAAGAAGGGATACCATATCAAACACTTATTTCCAGTCTTGTGCATAAATATCTGAATGGGTCTTTAGGACCAAGATCATAGGAAGGGAACAGAACATATCACCTCGGCAGGCAGAAGGAATGAAAGGAGTAAAAATGCCTATTAAAAAATATGACGATCTTTTAGCAGCCGAAATCCAGATGGAAGGCGCTGTAAACGTTTTTAAGAAAGTGCCGATCGGAGAAAAAGAGGGTTGGGAAGGATACGCTTTAAGGACCTTCACTCTCGGCCCGGGTGGGCATACCCCCAGGCATTCCCATGACTGGGAGCATGTGAACTATATCATCAGAGGCAGGGGGAAACTGATGATTGACGGCAAAGAGCAGGACATCAATGAAAAAGACTTTGCCTTTGTGCCGCCAAACATCGAGCACCAGTTTTCCAATCCCCATGATGAGGAGTTCGAATTTATCTGCATCGTACCGAACCGCGGGGAATATTGAAACATCTGACGACCCAAAACAGCTATCATTCACCCAGGCGGCACACGCCCCGGTATCTGCACATAAATGCGACCCCGGTATTCTATACCCGGATTGCATGGATTATATGGAAAGCCTCCCGGTTGGCCCGAAAAGGGATCTATACCGATGGACGCTGGATTCAAAGCAGTTTAAACACCATTAAGGCGCTTGAATCCGTGGGAGGCAGTTTCAATTTTGAAAACATGAAGGCCGTCCGGAAAGTTGAACCTCCCTGTGTATTTATCGGTAATCACATGAGTATTCTGGAGACATTCATCCTGCCTTGTCTGGTGCAACCCTGTTTTGATGTGACCTTTGTTGTGAAAGAAAGCCTCATCGCCTATCCCTTCTTCAAACATGTCATGCGAAGCCGCAACCCGATTGTCGTGGGCCGCGCCAACCCGCGGGAGGACCTTCGGATCGTGCTGAAAGAAGGAGAAAAACGGTTAAGCGCCAATACATCCATCATCATTTTCCCCCAGACCACGCGTACGGTCGATTTCGATCGCAATCAATTTAACTCCCTCGGAGTCAAGCTCGCCAGGCGCGGCAACGTTCCGGTGATACCGATGGCCCTGAAAACCGATGCCTGGGGATCTGGGAGTAAGTACAAGGACTTTGGCAGGATTCGGCCTGAAAAACCGGTCCATATCTGCTTCGGCGACCCCATCCGGATAATGGGTTCAGGTAAACAGGAACAGAATCAAATTATCGATTTTATAACATCTAAACTAGACTCTTGGACAAATTGAAAACCTCCATAAGAGATGTTCACTATGATTACACTCCCGATTTACAAACAAGACGCTACGTACACCGTCAATCCTTCCAAAATCATCGCCCTGGGTTTAAACTATCGCGATCACATCGCTGAAAGCCAATCCGTCAAGGTCAGGGGGTTTACCGATGATATCCCCACCGAACCCGTGTTGTTTCCCAAGACGCCCAACGTCCTGATCGGTCCGGAAGCATCCATCGTCATTCCACGGTTTTTAAAAGACTACGATTTCGAGGAGCCCCGGGTGGATTACGAAGCCGAGCTGGCCCTGATCATCAAAGACCGTTGTAAGAACATTCCCGCCACGGAAGCGTTGAATTATGTGTTCGGGTACACCTGCATGAACGATGTCAGCCAGCGGAATCTTCAGAATGGCGACCGTTCCGGCTGGTTCAGAGGGAAATCACTGGATACGTTCGGCCCCATCGGTCCCCGGGTTGTCATGCCGGAGGATATCGGCGACCCCCAGGATCTGACCATCCGCTGCCGGCTGAACGGAGAATTAGTTCAAGACGGGAATACGCGCCAGATGATCTTTAAAATTCCCGATATTATCGCTTTTGTGTCTAAAAATTTCACCTTGATGCCCGGCGATCTCATCATGACCGGCACACCCAGCGGCGTGGGGCCTTTGCATCACAATGATGTAGTCGAAGTGGAGATCCAACGGATCGGGGTCCTGCGCAATCCGGTCGTGGATGAATGTCGCAAAATCAAAAATGGCCGGTTAGATTCTTGCGTGTAACCGGCCATCGCTGAAAAATAATTTTAAAGGGGGGCTTTGTCACGTCTCGCCCCAATGGCATTGATTTGAAAATATCAGGAATCCGCTCCCGCCAGCCCGATTTGCGGGGCCACTTCCCGCATCCCCATAATCGTGTCCGTGATCAGTTCGCCCAGTTCCACGCCTAACATCGTCGCACCCTTTTCGATAATCTCACGGTCCACGCCGGCGGCGAAACGCTTATTCTTCCACTTCTTCTTTACCGACTTGGCTTTCATGTCGAGGACGCTTTTAGAAGGACGCACCAGGGCCGACGCGGTCACCAGTCCGGTCAACTCGTCGATGGCGAAAAGCACCTTTTCCAGGTTCGTTTCCGGTTTGACATCCGTGCAGATACTCCAGCCATGGCTGACCACGGCGCGTATATATTCCTCCGGCCAGTTGTTTTCGCGAAGAATTTCTTCCGTTTTTTGACAGTGCTGATCCGGATATTTTTCATAATCAAGGTCGTGAATCAGACCGATGACGCCCCACTTCTCTTCGTCTTCACCGTACTTTCGAGCCATGTAGCGCATGACCCCCTCCACGGCCAGGGCGTGTTTAATGAGACCTTCGTTTTGATTATAGCGGGCAAGCAGTTCGTAGGCTTGTTCACGGGATGGGATTGAAGTATTCATCGGATT
>JAOZUU010000529.1 GCA_029938515.1 Desulfobacterales bacterium
TGATCGGCTGTTGCGAGGATTCTGGGCTTAACGTCAATAGGGGCTTAGAAATTTTTAAGAAGCACTTTGCGAGACCACCTAACTCGCGCTGCACCAATCATTGTTCACCGATACTTTCTAATATTCGCTGGTTGACTGCCTGACGAGCCGACCTGTAACGGGGGGATCGACCCAATCATCCTGCCACCAGTCGTTTTATCCGGCTGTAAGCCTCCCACGAAAATCCCTCCCGCCGGCAGGGAAAAATCGCATTGTTGGTAAAAACCGGATCAGCCGCAAGGTCGTAGGGAGAGACGGCACAGGCCGCTTCCCACATGGTTGTATGGGGAATAGGGGTGTAATGGGCCAGTACCGGCGTCAGGCCGTTTTGTTTAACGGTCTGGATGGATGCCTCGACCGACGCCACCGACTGATCGGGAAGTCCCACCAGTAAATATGCGCCGATCTGTTCCCGTCTGAATCCCGCCCGTTTCAAACAATGCACGGCTTGATCGAACTCGGCCTGATTCACTTTTCGGTCCATTTGATCCCTATCTTGAAAACTCGACGTTTCAAGCCCCAGACGAAGGGTCGTCATCCCGGCCCGGTGCATCAGTCGGGCAACCTGATCACTGATTTCACGGATGTGCATCCCATTGGGGGTATGCAGGCGCACCTTGAGACCGGACCGGATAATACTTTCGAAGATAAGCAGCGCGTGGCTTTCGGAATCGACCAGCAGGGCATCGTCATAAAAAACAAAATCGATCACTCCATACCGGCGATGCCAGAATTGAATTTCATCCACCACGGCCTGGGGAGATCGACGCTTAAAGGCAGGATTTAAAAAATGTGACGCACAATAGGCACAATGATACGGGCATCCGATGGCTGTCAACAAAGGAATATAAGTGATTCGACGCTGCAGATCAAAAGCCGGTCGCGGCAAGCTATCCAGACAGGTATCCGGATCATCCATCGTTTGAAAATGCGCCGGATACCCGGTATGTACCGCAATGACTTCCAGTATTTGCGATACTCCGGGTCCGGCAATGACCCGGTCCGCACCGACGGTTTTAACGGCATGATCCCGGCAGAGGGTCGCATAAATACCCCCGAGAACAACCGTTGAATCCGGAAAAGTCGCCTTCACGGCAGCGATGGTTTCTCGCACGCCGGGATACCAATAGGTCATCAGGGATGTGACCAGCACCAGATCCGGCCGGGGCAGATTGGCCAGATCCGCTTTCAACCATTCCGGTTTAATGCCGTAACGGGAAAACCGCCTCGGGATGTTTTCCAGACCGGAAGGTTTGGAAATCGTCGTTTTTAAATAAGGTCCCCGACCATGTCGGGCCGCTGGATCCTGAGGGCGGGCGTTCGGGTGAAACCGGTCCAGACAGTCGATGTACGATACCTTTAAGCCATGCCGACGCAAAATCGCCGCCAGGATCAACAATCCCATGGGTTTGGCCCAGAAATCATAGGCCGCGAAATCGTGAATCCAGGGGTTTAGGAGAAGGATATGTGGACGATCGGGTGATACCATTTAAAAACGCCCCTTTTTGCTCGATTTCGGCGTCAGACTCATAATTTAATCCTCGAAATATTGAATATATTCCTGCGGTTAAATTCTTCGCCTTCCCCCGCTCAAAGTCCGGGATCTACGACTTGAACTTGAACAAAAATTGACATTTTTCAAAGGTCTCCAAGTTTCACGGACAAACGATCATTCGTCCGGGAAATAGACCATGGACGTTTTTTTTAACTCCCGGCGGCTGAACAGTTGCTGGTATTCCTCCACTTCCGTTTCGGCCGAGAGCTGGCGGGCAATCCTGCGACACGCTTCAACATCGGTGGCATGAATCATGGTGTACAGATTATAGGGCCAGTCCCGGGCGGGGTCACGCCGGTAACAATGGGATACCGCCCGATGGGCGGCCATTTTTTCGCCGACATCATCAATCCGCGTTTCATCCACCTTCCAGGCGGTCATGGCATTGGCCGCGAACCCGGTCTTCTGATGCCGCAGGGTGGCACCGAACCGGCGAATGAATCCTCGTTTGCAAAGATCTTTTAGAATCTCTAAAAATTGTTCTTCCGAAATCTCCAGTTTTTCAGCCAGATCCCGGTAAGGAGCCTGCGTAATGGGAATATCGCCCTGGATGGATGCGACTACTTTTTTTTCCAGTTGGGTTAGCATGTGATAATTAAAAGATGAACCGCGTGAAAAGTCAAGTGACTGTACCGTTAAATAATCGCTTTATCAGGAAACAATTGCCGGATGTCCGCTTCCTCGGCCTTGCAGATTCCCCGTTCGGTAATCAGTCCGGTGACCAATCGGGCCGGTGTGACGTCAAAGGCGTAATTCGCCACGGGGCTGTCCGCCGGCGGAACCAGGACCCGAACAATACGATTTTCAAAAAGCCCCTGAACATGGCGAATCTCATCGGGGTTCCGGGTTTCGATGGGAATCCCAGCTAATCCGTCGTCCAGGGTCCAGTCGAAAGTACTTGACGGCAGCGCGACGTAAAAAGGGATGTGGTTATCTTGCGCCGCCAGGGCTTTGAGATATGTCCCTATTTTATTGGCCACATCGCCGTTGCGGGTGGTCCGGTCCGTACCCACGATGACCATATCGACCATACCATGCTGCATCAGGTGCCCGCCGGTATTATCCGTGATAACGGTATGCCGAATGCCGTGCTTACCAAGTTCCCAGGCCGTCAGCCGGGCGCCCTGGTTTAATGGACGGGTCTCATCCACCCAAACGTGGACATC
>JAOZUU010000530.1 GCA_029938515.1 Desulfobacterales bacterium
CTTTCCGGCAAACCCGATCGGGCTGCCGCCCAGCGTTCGTAAGGCCGCCAATATAAACGTTTCAGCTTTTCTTTATAGGTACCAAGCGCCTGGCCCGAGGTGACAAAGAGGCTGTAGAGGGTCGGTACGACGATCAGGGTCAGGAAGGTGGCGATCAGCAAGCCGAAAATCACCACAATGGCCATGGATCGCCACCACTGGGTCGATTCGCTCACCCAGGAGATGGCCATGACATGAAAGTCATACGAAACTCCCGTGACCATGGGGAGCAATCCCAGTACGGTCGTGACGGCTGTTAAAAGCACCGGTCGAAGACGGGTGGCGCCGGCGGCAATGACGGCATCGGTGAGGGAAAGACCTCGTGACCGGAGCTTGTTGGTATAATCGATCAAAACGATGGCGTTGTTGACCACTACGCCGGCCAGGGAGATCACCCCCACTCCGGACATGATGATGCCGAACGGTGAGCGGATGACCATCAATCCCAGGAAAGCCCCGCCCAGGGAAAGAATCACCGAGGTCATGATGATCAAAGGTTGGGCGACCGAGTTAAACAGCGTCACCAGAATGAAGAAAATGAGAAAGATTGCCACCATGAACGCTTTGGAAAGAAAGACTTCCGATTCTTTTTGGAACTCAAACTCTCCGGTAAATTTGAACCGGTAGCCGGGGGGCATGGGAAAATCGGCCAGCAATGCCTGGCATTGAGCGCGGACCACCGCCCCCGGCGCCTTGGTTTCATCGACATTGGCCTTGACCGTTACCGTTCGTTCGTGGTTGATGCGGGTGATTTCCCCCAGATTACCGACAAAATTAATGGTAGCGATGGTTGTCAGTGGCACCAGTTGACCGGAAGGTGTCGGTATCATCAATTTCCGGAGTACGTCGGTGACATTACGGTCCGCTTCGGCAAGCCGCACCACGATGTCGTAATCTTCGTCCCCCTCGCGATATGTGGAAATATCCAGGCCGTTATAAGCCGTTTTCAATGCAAATCCGATGGCGTTGGTGGATAAATCAAACATGGCCGCCCGCTGCCGGTCGATACGAACCTGGATGGATGGCAGCCCCGCCACGTAATTATTACTGATATCCTCCACGAATGGGACCTGTGCGATGATCGTTTCGATCTGATCGGCCAGTCGGGCCAGAATGCTGAAATCATCCCCTGAAATCTCGATATTGATGGGAGCACCGGTGGGCGGCCCTTCCTCAGCTTCATCCACGGTAATCCGGCCGCCGGCGATGTATTTCACCCGCTCTCGAATCTTCTCCAGATCTCGGGCGGATGGATGCCGGCGATCTTTTAAATCGAGAAATTGAATACCAACGTGGTTGGGCAGATTGGATCCAAAGTTCGACGCTCCGCCTGACGATCGAACCGCCTTGGCGTATACATGCTCAATATTGTCCATGTCACCGGGCCCGAAAAATTCTTCTCCATCGGTCTTTTGATGGATATAGGGTGCGTAGGCCCTCTGGTAATCGGTCCCGGACGGCAAGGATCCTGTTTTCTTTTCATCGGATCCATATCCGATAACGGCCAATTCCACCTGGCGAACGAGCCGGTCCAGATAAGCCAGGTCGGCCCCTTCGGGCGGGTCGATGTTGACGTAAGCGTTCTTGGGATCAATGGCAGGGAAAAATTCCACCGGCTTTTCCAGCCCCACAGTCAGTAACCAGACTTGAACCATCAGGACAAGAAAGGCAAAAGAGATCAGGACCGTTGCGACCCGGTGCCGGAGGACGGCGCCTAAAAACTTGGCATAAAGGGTCAGGCTAATCCCCCGAATTTTCACCGGTTTTTCACCGACCAGGGCCACCTTTTCGGCGCTCATGAAACGACCGGTGGTTCCATCGTCCTTGACCTTTATGAATATAGCCGCCAGGGCCGGGTTGATTACCATCGCCACGAAAAGGCTGGAGGACAGGGTGACGATCAGCGTAATGGGCAGGTATTTCATGAATTCGCCCATAATTCCCGGCCAGAAGATCATGGGAAAAAACGCCGCCAGGGTGGTCACGGTGGAGCCGATTACCGGCCAGGCCACCTCCCCCGTGGCCCGCATGGCCGCTTCCAGCCGGGGAACCCCTTGCTGCATGTACCGGTAAACATTTTCAATGATGACGATGGCGTTATCCACCAGCATGCCCAGTGCAAGCGTCAATGAGAAGAGGACCACCATGTTCAAAGTGATATCCAGCGCATAGAGGATAGTGAACGACAACAGCATGGAGAATGGAATCGCCATCGCCACCAGCATGGCGTTTCGCGGCCCGAGCACAAAGAACAAAACCACAGCCACCAGAATCAGCCCGGAGATGATGTTGTTTTCCAGGTCGGCCACCATGCTACGAATTTCCCGGGCCTGATCCATAAGTTTGGAGATCTCGGTGTCCTGGGGCCAGGCCGGCTGCCGGGCGGCAATCAGTTCATCGACCCGGTCGGTGATGAAGATGATGTTTTCCCCTACCCGCTTCTTTACAGAAATGGAGACCGCTTCCCGGCCGTCCAGTCTCGAGAAACTGGCCTCTTCTTTAAACCCGTCCACCACCGTGGCCAGATCTTTAAGATAAACCGGTCGTCCATTAAAATTACTCACTACCAGACCGAACAGTTCTTCGGGCGTGGTGAACTCACCGGGTACCCGCAATTGGTATCGGCCGTCGCCCAGGATAATGGCCCCGCCGGATGTATTCTGATTTTCACTGACAACGACATTCTGAAACCGGGTGATGGGAATCCGGT
>JAOZUU010000531.1 GCA_029938515.1 Desulfobacterales bacterium
CTAAAAAACTTTCCGGCATTTATTTTCAATCGGGTGGAATTCGCGGGTGCGCTGGGAGACCTGGGTACCCTGCTCCCCATCGCCATTGCCATGATTGTTTTAAACGGCCTGAATGCCACCAATGTCATGGTCACCGTGGGGCTGTTCTATATACTGGCCGGCCTATATTTCAAGGTCCCCGTCCCGGTCCAACCCATGAAAGTCATCGGGGCCTACGCCATTGCCATAGGCCTGACACCGACCCAAATCATTGCCTCCAGCCTCTGGATGGGGGTATTTGTCCTTTTCCTGGGGACCACCGGGCTGATTCATATTATCGGAAAATACACGCCCAAAAGTACCGTTCGCGGGGTCCAGCTCGGTGTCGGAATCATTTTGATGAGCAAGGGGCTGAATTTTATGATTCAACCGGACCCCAATTTGGCTGTTCAATCCATCGGGCCGGTGAGTATGAGTATTATTCTGGGGATTGTCGGCATGGCCGTCACCCTGCTGCTTCTGGAAAATCGAAAAATCCCGGCGGCGGTGGTGGTCATATTCGGCGGTATTCTGGTGGGATTGCTCATCGGCCAACCGTTAAAGGTGGATGATTTGAAGATCGGTTTTCATCTGCCCCGGTTTTTCCCCTATGGAATGCCCTCCTGGAGCGAGATCCTGTGGGTCCTGCCGGTGCTGGTCCTGCCCCAGATTCCCATGACCATCGGCAACGCCATTTTGTCCAACACCGATGTGATGCATGAATATTTCGGCGAAAGGGCCAAGCGGGCATCCTATCGCTCCATTGCCAACAGCCAGGGCATCGCCGATATCGTTAGTTTCGCCTGGGGCGGCATTCCCATGTGCCATGGTGCCGGCGGTATGGCGGCCATGTATCGCTTCGGTGCCCGCACCGCCGCCGCCAATCTGATGATCGGCGGTATTTTCGTGCTGCTGGCCCTGCTATTTGGCCAAAACGCCCTTGTTATCCTGAATCTGCTTCCCATGTCGATCCTGGGTGTTTTACTGGTCTTTTCCGGGGCGCAGTTGGCCCTGATGATCCTGGATCTGACGGAACGTAAAGATCTCTTTGTGGCCCTGATCATGCTGGGCATCACCCTGACGGTCAATCTGGCCGTAGCCTTTGTCATCGGTATTATCGTTGCGTATGCATTAAAGAGCAAAAAAGTTAATGTGTAACAGATAAAATAAAGAAATAGAGAAATTGTCTGATTTGGAAAAAATTTCACCCAATTCAAAGATGACGTCGGCACGGGCTGGCAGATCGGTAACACTGGTTGGAGCACTGGTCAATGGCTTATTGATTCTGCTCAAATTGTTCGCCGGTATCTTCGGCCAAAGCCAAGCCCTTATAGCGGATGCAGTCCACTCTGTTTCTGACCTTTTCACTGACGCTGTCGTTCTGTTTGGTCTGAGGATTGGGCAAAAAACGCCTGATGAGAAACACCAATTCGGGCATGCTCGCATCGAGACCTTAGCTTCCGCCATCGTAGGGCTGGCTCTGATTGTGACGGCTTTGTATCTTGGGATTGAGGCTTCCTTGAACATTCACAATCATACTGAATACCACCCCACAGGTCTGGCTCTGATTGGAGCTGGCATTTCTATCGCCTTAAAAGAAGCTCTATATCATTACACGGTACATACCGGACGGCGAATCAAAAGCCGGCTGGTTGTGGCCAATGCGTGGCACCATCGCTCGGATGCTCTTTCCTCTGTGGCTGTATTACTGGGTGTCGCGGGAACGCTCATCAACCCTTCCTGGCACATACTCGACTCCGTTGCCGCCCTTTTGGTATCCTTCTTCATAGTAAAAATTGGCCTTGATATCCTCAAGAGCAGTCTCCGTGAATTTACCGATACCGCCCCTCAGAAAGAAATCCTTAATAAGATCAGCGACTGTATCCGGAGTGTGGAAGGGGTGTTCGATATGCATGATCTTAGGGTCCGAACTTCAGGTGGCCTTTACCAAATGGAAACTCATATAGTAGTGGATGGTCAACTGACTGTGGTTGAGGGACATAGAATCGCAAAAGTAGTGGAGAGTTGCTTATCTGAAGAAATCGAAGATCTTGACCGGGTCATAGTCCATGTGGACCCGGCGATCGAAGAGAAAAAGCCTGATTAGAGATTCTAATTAAAAGTGATATCCATTTCTCCTTTGGGCAATGGAACAATAAATACGGGCTTTCTAGTTCGGCGCAGCACCCTTTTGGAAGTGCTTCCTAAAAAGGTATTGGCGGAAAGATCTGTCGCATAAAGAATATTTTGAATTTTAGGAATCATTGTTTTTTCCTTTTTTTCTCGTTTGTTGTTTCATCAGATCAGATGCAAAACCCATACCAGATAAACATTCTTTCCATGCGAAACATTTTGAAGATAGAAAAGGCCCTTGCAGGAGAATGCCTAAAAACAGAATTATGGAGCTTGAATCTTTAAAAGAACATCCCCCCTGAATATTCCAATAACCAGTTGTTGTCACCCCGCAGTTTACACTCCCAAATCCCTCTTGAAGGCTAGAATTTTTTAAGCCATTGAGATAAAAGATAAAACAGCTTTTCAAAAATAACCGCCGTCAGGAAATACCTGGCATACTTATTGAATATACAAGTAATTGGAAGCTGATGTAAGATTGGGGTTTGACAAAGGGGTTTAATGAAAAATCGTCATTATCATATTAAAAAAGGGAAGTAACCATATGCCGGAGCGTACCGTATTAAAGGATGAATCCGTCCTGAAAGATGGACATCTG
>JAOZUU010000062.1 GCA_029938515.1 Desulfobacterales bacterium
TGATGGCATCATATTTGTTTGCAATCCGGGTCATTTCCCGGATAACGGATTCGGTTAGCAGATTGAGTCGCTCGGCGGTTTCGGGCATATTTATATCCTAAAATATCAAATATATTTAAATGGTTATATTTTTCATTTGCCTTGAGCTCGAATCCCGCAATATGCGGAAGCATTTTTCAAAGGTCTCTATTTTATGATACCTGTTCTCGATTTGGCTTTCATGATTTTATTAGATTTTCATTCTTATCATAATTGATGGTTGATTTATAGGTCTTTGTATATGGTATAGTTTCATCTTGACACTCTGGATAAGGGGCTATTAATTTATCCGATTGTCGGGATATGAAAATGTCGATGAAAAGTGCGTGTATTTTTTCCGAGGAGGATAACCATGACCGAAGATAAAGCGAAATTAATTAATGGTTTTATAACCAAAGCCGGCGTAAGGGAAGTAACGGCAGCCAGCAATGCCTCTCTGGATGAAAGGCGGTCGTACCAACCCCCACGATGCGATGTATTTTCAGGTAGTTATTCCTGTACGTCACCGGATCCGACTTATCGTTTCAGCGTGGACCACGAGGCCGAAAGACTGCTGCCCGATATGGTTAAGAACAAATTGCTGCGGATCGAGGTGGTTGAGTCGCCGGATGAAAATTTCAAGGAAAATTACCACCGAAAACGGACCATCGGCATTGTTTTCTCCGGCGGCCCGGCACCCGGGGGGCATAACGTCATTGCCGCCCTGTTCGATGCCGCCAAGGCGGCCAATCCCAGCAACCGGATCCTCGGATTCATGATGGGGCCCGATGGCATTATCGACAATCAGGTGACCGAGATAACCCGTGAACGGGTTGACGCTTATCGCAACCTGGGTGGCTTCGGCATGATCAAGACCGGGCGTGCCAAAATCGATACCGAAGAGAAAATGGCCTTGTCCAGGAATACCTGTAAACAACTTGGCCTGGATGCCCTCGTTGTTGTGGGGGGCGACGATTCCAATACCAACGCCGCCTTTTTGGCCCAGGAAATGGCGGCCGACGATATCCAGGTGATCGGGGTGCCCAAGACCATCGATGGCGATGTTCAGGTGCGGGACGCCGACGGAAAGGTGTTGTGCGCCATGTCGTTCGGATTTCATACGGCCGCCCGGTCGTTTTCCCAGCAGATCAGCAACCTGTGCACCGACTGCAGCTCGGATATGAAATACTGGCATATCTGCAAAGTCATGGGGCGTTCGGCCAGTCATCTGGCCTTAGAGGTAGCCCTCCAAACCCATGCGAACATGACCCTCATCGGTGAAGACCTGGCCGAATATGTAGATCCGGATAAAATGGCGGCGACCCCGAAATCGGGCAGTACCAATTTTGGTGCTTATGGCATGACCCTGAGGCACCTGTCCCGGGTTGTTTGCGATGGAATTGTCCGGCGGGCCGCCGTGGGGAAAAATTGCGGGGTCCTGGTGATCCCCGAGGGTGTACTCGAATTTATCAACGAAATTGAAGTGTTCATTCTCAAGCTTAATACCATCATTGCTGAGTATAATAAAACCCATGACCAGGATTTTCACCAACAATTTCTCCGGCTGGAAGACAAGCTTGATTATCTTCGCGATCTGGCCCGTTGCCTTCGGCAGGAAGGAGGTGTCAACATCTGGAACAGTCATGACGATGAGCTGTTCAACGATATTCCGCCCTTTTTTCAGGAAGGGTTGCTCACCGAGCGGGATGCCCATGGAAATTTTCAATTCTCTTTGGTGGAGACAGACAAGGTGATCATGGGGATGGTCAGGGATCATCTCGATGTCCTCCGGGAAACAGGAACCTATAAACTGGGGATTGAACGAAACTTTTACACCAATCTGTTGAAAAGGGATGCGGTCGATCCGGAACATTATGGCCCGGTCCTTTTTTCCAATTACCATGATAGTACCGATCATTTGCTGATCAGGACTGAGATCATTTCAAAAAAGACACTAAAGCAAGCTATTGAGAAAGCGAAGCTGATACCGATCGATAGCGATATCCCTGCTGCGATTGTAAAAATTTACGAAAAATCGGTCCCCAAATTTAAAACCCAGACCCATTTTTATGGTTATGACGGCCGGGGGAGCAATCCCACCGAATTTGATTGCCGCTATACCTATAACCTGGGCCTGACCGTTTTCAGCCTGATTACCAACGGCGCCACGGGACAGATGGCGGCCATCATGAATCTGGAAAAAGATTTTTCCAGGTGGATGCCCATCGGCATCCCCATCGCGCCCTTGATGCATCTGGAGGAACGTAAGGGAAAACTTGCCCTGGTCCTGGAGAAAAGCCTGGTGGATCTGCATTCACCCGCATTCCAAGTGGTCAGGGCTTTCCGTGAGAAATGGCTGTCCGCCATTCCCGGTGATGATAATTACCGCCTTCCAGGTCCCATTCGTTTTGCCGGCGCCAGTGAGGAAACCCGGCCCATTACATTGGTGCTAAACGACCTGGGGCGAATTGATGAGGCCAGATTTGATGAGGCCAGGGGATGATTCGGGTCGTTTTTGTATGCACTGCGAATATCTGCCGCAGCCCCATGGCGGAAGGGCTGTTGAATCACCATTGGAAAGACCAGGGCCACACCGATCTAACAGTATCCTCCATGGGGATTCAAATGATCGACAATCAGCCAGCCTCCGAACATGCCGTTACGGTATGTGCCGAAAACGGGGTTGATATTTCTTCCCACCGGTCACGGGCCCTTCGTTCGGTAGAACTTCAAGAAGCGCGCCTGGTTTTGACTATGGAGCCGTTTCAGCAGAGGCATTTGCAGCTTTTGGCGCCATCAATCAAAGGCAAGGTTTTTTTACTGGCGAAGTGGCCGGAAGAAAGCTGGAAGCGTGGCGTGATCACTGATCCCATCGGTCGCTCCCTGCGGGGATATCGAAAGATCTTCAGGATCATCGATGGGCATATTCAGAGGATCATACCCTATTTGGCCGCATTGATCTGAATGGATTTTGCTGATGCCATTATCAGGCCTTTTTCCACCTTTGAGGCGCGTGAAGAAGCGTTTCGACAACGTATTTCCACCTTGCTGCCGCGTACTCATGCCGGACCCGGTGTGTTCTGGAAAGATTTTTCCCGAATTTTCGACCGGGGAGATGACAGCCCATCCCATAAGAATATAGCCTATATTACGGCCAATCCTCGTGATTGCCTTGCGTTCAGTACGCCTCGTAAAGTGTTCCTGGCAGCTGGAATGCAGGCAAAAACCGCTCGGTTGAAGCCGGCGTCCTTTCTCAGGGATGTGGCCCATCAATTCGATCTTGAAAAAAACCTCGATCAACCGATTCGCTCATTATCCGGAGGTGAAACGGTCAAGCTGGCCCTGGCCAAGGCCCATGTTCTTGTTGAAGCGGCCGCCGGCCTCGCCCTGGCCAGTCCTTTCTGCTGGCTCGACAAAGATAATCGTTTTTACCTTGAAGGTGTTGTGCACCGCTATCAGGAGCAACGGATACCCGTCACATTATTTACGCTGGCAGGTGAAGACAAGACCCAAAAAATTAGAGATAATCGGGAACTGGGACCTGGCTGGTTTGTCCCGGTTCATTTCCATCTCTCTTTTAGCAAAGTTCGCATGGTCCTGGGATCGACGTTTACCGCCTTTAATATGCCGCCGCCTCCCAAGGTCCGGATCAGCAATTTTGAGGCGGAACTTGCTTCGCCCTGCCTCTGGCTCGGCGGCAACGGCCAGGGAAAAAGCCTGATGGCTAAAGTGCTGTCCGGTGCCACGGCGTATCGGGGGACGGCTATTATTGACGTGGGGAGGGAAAGTCGTCCGGCCCGCCTGTTGTTTCAGGACGTGATTACCCAAACCCTGCTTCGATCGTTTGATGTACTTCGATCCCAGGCGTTTCCCAATGGATCTGAAAAGACCGGTAAGATTTACAATAAGATTATGTCAACGTTTAACCGTTTAAACCAAAACGAGCAGTTTTCCCTTTCCGGTCCGGAAAGGGATGAAATACCCACTTTGCTTGAAACCAAGGTTGTTCTGGTGGCGGTGCGCCTGGCTCGGCGGTCGGGGGGGCTCATTCTGGACGAGCCGGACTGGGGATTATCCCAGATGGCGGCTAAGGCTTTTGTGGCCGCGGTGGTTGATGTGTCCCACGATCTGGGTGTGCCGGTGATTTTAATTACCCATAAACCGTGGTGGAATGCCGTTGCCAATAGCCGAATTGAGATTTTTAAATCGAATGTCGAGACGGCCGCAGATGGCCGGTTAACATCTTTTCAAATCGGACTTAAGCATGTTGACCGGACTTAAATGGAAATGGCAGATCAAGCTGCTGCTGCTGGCCGTTGTGGCCCTCCCGGCCTTTACCGGTTATCCCTTGGGGCTATTCGATCAACCCGTTATTGACGGTCTTACCCGTGGGTGGGTCGGATACGGGATCATTAGCCATGCCGCCATCGGGCTGATTCTTGGTACGTCGGTCTGGGCGGGGTGCCTGGCAATTGCCGTTGCGATCATGTTGCCCGTGGTATTTGGCGGGGCCGGCATTTCGTACCTGTTTTATCTGACCGGGCTGGGTGATGCTGCCGGACCAACCGCCTACAGTGGCCATTACGTGGGGTTGTGTGTCACCATGCTGACCGTTATCCCTTTGGCCAACGGCCTGATTTCAATGGTGCCGGTCCATGAAGTGGAGAAGCGGCTGCTCATGCGTACCCGGGGCGTATACCGGAGGGAAAAAGCCGCTTTGATGTTCATTCGGGTTTTTATTCACATTGTTTTTTTTGTCATGCCGAATATTCTGGAAGTTGTGCGGGAAGAACGGTTCAGAAACGAACGGATTGAGGACGATCACCACGATGATGATTATATCTTTACCAAACCGGTGCCGATCCGGTATAAGATCAGGAGAATGATTCGTATGCTGGTCTATCTCGGCGTAGAAGGGATCTGTGCATCGATTCAATATATTCCGCTGTGGGCGGAAGAGATCGCCCGGCTTCCCGATCGCCGTTCCGCAGGTGAATCAACCTATCGAAAGGAGTAAGCGATGACCCAGGAAGCACAGCAAAAGCAGCTAATTACGATTGGCATCATTGCCGCTTACGCAACTCTTGCTTTTGTCGGTACGACCATTATCCGGGTACCCCTTCCCGCCACGGGTGGATATTTCAATCTGGGGGATACTTTCGTCATGGCGGCCGCTTTGCTCCACGGTCCCCTCATCGGGGGTGCCGTCGGTTTGATCGGCCCGGCCCTGTCCGATGCCATCGGATTTCCCCAGTTTATTTTGGCCACTGCCGTGGTTAAAGGAATTGAGGGGATCATGGTGGGACTGGTCGGGACCAGTCTGCGTAAAAACGGCAGCTCAAGTCTGCGTGTCATCATGGCCCTTATCCTTGGAATTATCATTCTGGTGGCCGGATACTATGTGTTCGAGGCGATGATCTATCCGGCTCTGGCCAAATCCGTTCCCTTTTACGGTGTAACCGATGCCAAGGCTGCTTTAGCGGAAATCGTACCCAATCTTCTCCAGGGGGTATTGAGCGCGGTTATTGCTTTCGGAATCTGGCGAATCTTTATCGGTGTGAGGAAATGATGGCGTCGTAAAAAGTCCCATCTGCGGCGTTATTTTTTCCGGGTGCCGGTTGGTCGGTTCACCAGTCAACCGGGCTATCCACCGACAATATGTACTATGCTGGAGGCCGGAACAAAACGTATCCGTTGTTTTAATTTTGGGATTTCCTCTGCCAGTACGCGAAATGTTTCCTCATGCGGATGGGCGATCCCCACCGCTTCTCCCCGTTTTCTGGCATATCTAATCAATTGTTCGAGTTGGATCTTAATTTTTTCCGGCGAGGTGTTATTATCGAGAAAGATTTTTCGCTGGGCATAGGGTAGTTTAAGATTGCGCGCCAGCCCGCGGGATACCGTATCGTATGACGTGCGGCTATCGATAAAAAACAACCCTCGCTGTTTGAGGACCTTCAAAACCTGGCGCATCTGACCTGAATCGGTGGTCAGCCTGGATCCCATATGATTGTTGACGCCGACGGCGCCTGGGATCGTGTCAAGTGCATCGTATAAATGGCGGGTAAGTTCCTGGGCGCTCATGGAGATCAACAAAGCGCCAGGACCGGGATTCACCTTCGGATATTCGATCGGTTCCATGGGCAGGTGCAGCATGATTTCACATTTTTTTGCACGTACTTTACTGATTACCTTTTTCTGATAAGGGGAAAAAGGCAGGATGGAAAAGGTTAAGGGTGCATCAATGGAAAGAAAATGGTCCACAATCTTCGGATCATAGCCGATATCATCAATGATAATCGCTACTTTCGGCAAGGTCGGTTTTCGGGGTTTTTTCTGTTTTTGAACCGGGGCAGCCGGAGGGATGCCCGGAACGACCTTGGGCGCCATGGGCCGTTTTTTATCCAAGGCGGGATGAACCTCGTTTCGCGGATAAATCTCATAAACCGGTGCCGTGGCCGATTGTTCGATACTGTATCTTTTTGAATCGGTATGGATCGCCACGGGAACCGGCGCGGGTATTTTACGTGCGAGTAAATGCCGGGAAGTCATGCCGGCAATTCCCACGAGAACCAGTAATATCGCTATACTGATGATCGACCTGGCCAGATGCGACAGGGTCGTCTTTTTTGGCGGGGGTCGTTTTTTGGGGCGGACAGGCGCTTTTTTTTTCCCATTTTTTTGGGCCATGGCTGCTATAGTTCAGAAATCCGGGTTCAGGATTTGGTAAACAGATTGTGACTGATCAGGATTTCCAGGGCGCGCATGACCTGATTATCGGCCTTTAATTTTTCCGGAGTAGCAGGGCCGGATTTTAAATCAATCGATTCACTATCTGTTTTCTTTTCATCGGCATCCGTGGCCTTCTTTTTTACCTTTTTATTCGGTTCGGCATCCAGATGATTCTCGAGGTCTTTTTCCTTGAGTCGGCGGGCGTCATTCTGATCCGTCGCCTGGGGAGCCACGGTGTCTTCAGTCACCACGATATCCGGTTTAATTCCCTTGGCCTGGATTGACCGGCCGCTGGGGGTATAATAACGGGCGACCGTCAGTTTGAGTCCGTATCCTTCCATTAGCCGCTCCAAATTCTGGACGGATCCCTTGCCAAATGAATTGGTCCCCAGAATCAGGGCGCGATGTTGATCCTGAAGGGCGCCGGCAACAATTTCCGAAGCACTGGCACTACCCCCGTTGATCAGAATCACCATGGGATACGATTTTTCATGTCCGTCTGGATGGGCCTTGAACTCCCTTGTGTTTTTATTTAGACGCCCCCTGATGGAGAGAATGTTGCCGTCTGAAAGAAACAGGTCGGATACATCGATGGCCTGGCTTAACAATCCTCCCGGATTATCCCTCAGATCCAGGATCAACCCTTTCATAGGGGTCTCTTCCTTATCAAGTACCCGCAAAGCATCCTGAAGATCCTGAGTCGTGTTTTCTCTGAAGTTGGTAACACGGATGTACCCGTAGCCGGGTTGCAATTCCATCGCGCGAACACTTTCAATGGGAATAACATCCCGGACAATCTCGAAATCGATCGGGTCAGGCTCGGTTTTTCGAATGATAGTAATGACCACTTCGGTTCCCTTGGGTCCCCGAATTAATTTGACGGCCTCGCGCAGGTCCTTGACCGACCGGCCGTCTACCTTGACGATACGATCACCACTGACAACCCCGGCCCGATACGCCGGTGTTCCCTCAATGGGTGATACAACGGTAATCAATCCATCACGCATACTGATGTGAATGCCGACACCGGTGAACTCCCCTTTGGTATCGATTTGCATCTCCTTGAATTCATCGGGGGTCAGCAGAGATGAGTGGGGATCCAGACCGTGCACCATTCCCTGAATCGCATCTTCGATCATTTTTTGGGCGTCCACATCGTCGATATAATTTTTTTCGACCAGTTCGATCACTTCCGAAAATAATTTCAACCCTTTGTAGGTTTCGCGATCAGCGGCGGATAAGCCGTGATAGGAGCCCGCGCCAAGGGCCCAGAACAAGAGGGCGAAAACGACAAACAGGATCGGTTTCATTGGAAAAGATTTAATTTTAGTCATTTGATATCTCCCTTCGAGCGGTATCGATTGGTCAAATCGAATTCCCAGCCTTGTTCTTAACAATAAGATATTGCGGGTTCTCTCTTACCGTTTTCGGGTGCATTAAGCAATCCCTATTGCATGCGCAATCGCTAAAAAGGCAACTATATTGACCCGGGCTTTTAAAATTGGTACCTATGACGCCGGGTCAGGGAGTGCCGTCCCCGGTTTTCCTTGACCGGAGCCTCCATTGATCTATTTTATTTCGGCTTCTTCCATGTCAATGGAGGCTTCCTTTATAATTAAGGATTGGTGATCGAATGAAACAGGAATTGATTCGACTGCTTTGTGAAAAATCGTTTCAGTATCGTGACGAGCCGGTGTTTAAGCTGGTTTCGGGCCGCCGCAGCCGATTTTACGTGAATTGTAAACCAACCACTCTCAGTCCCCGGGGGATGTACCTGGCCGGTCACCTGGTTTTTGAAGCCATCGGCGATCTGCATGTTGTGGGTGTTGGCGGAATGACGTTTGGTGCCGATCCCGTTGCCGTGGCCACGGCCTTTGTATCCGAATTGAAAAAAAAGCCGTTCAAGGCGTTTTCCATCCGGAAATCGCAGAAGGATCACGGGGTCGTCAAATGGATCGAGGGAGATTTAATTCCCGGTGATCCGGTTGTGATTATCGATGATGTCGCCACCACCGGCGGTTCAACCATTAAAGCCATTGAGCGCGCAAGAGCGGAAGGATTGAAAGTACTGAAAGCCGTGGTATTGGTAGATCGCCAGGAGGGAGGGGTGGAGAATATTCGTGAGCATGTCCCGGATGTTGCTGCCATCGTTACCCGGGAAGAGCTGACAGTGCAGTACAAATTGAAGATTGAAGATTGATGATTTAAGATTTGTGGAAGTCGCTTCGCTCCACTATTTGGATGGGGATCGGCATTTAAAAATGACCCAAATTCCTTCAATCATCATTCACTAATCATCAATGATATAGGTTGCGCAGGAATTGGCCGATTCCCAGGCCGATACCCGGGAAACCCGAACATCGGGACGGATGATTTTTTCCCGCAGACGGTTGGAGATATAAATGGCGATGTTTTCCGAAGAAGGGGGGAACTCATCATTAAAAACATCAAGATCATTTAAAAATTGATGATCGACGGTGGCCATAATTTCGGCCACATGTTTTTTCAGCTCGCCAAAATCCATCAATACGCCGGCGCGATCCAGTTCACTACCGGTGACGCGGACTTCGATATTCCAATTGTGGCCGTGAAGGTTTTCACATTTCTCCCCAACCATTTTCAGTTGATGGGCGGCGGAGAAATGGGTTAAAATTTTTAGCTCAAACATGGCGGGTCCTGTGGTTTATCCGGTTGCCTTGGCCCGGTCCCCTTTTAATGCATTTTTAATCTTGTTGGTCAGTTTGCCTGACTCCAGTTTTTGGAATTCCTTTAATAACCTTTCCTGTTTTTTCGTCAGACGGGTAGGGGTTTTGACCTGGACCTGAACGATTTGATCCCCCCGCCGGCCATTTCTAAGGGATGGGATTCCCTGTCTGGGCAGGCGAAAGGTATCCCCGGGCTGTGTACCCCTGGCAATTTTGAGGGTCTCTTCACCGGTCAAGGTGGGGATCAGGATTTCGTCTCCAAGCGCGGCCTGGATAAATGAAATTGGAATTCGACAGATGACATCGGTATTGTCACGATGGAAGAAGTCATGGGGTTCGACGTAAATGAAAACGTAAAGGTCTCCGGCCGGCCCACCATTCAAGCCGCCTTCGCCCTCA
>JAOZUU010000532.1 GCA_029938515.1 Desulfobacterales bacterium
CACGGATAAAACCGAAAACCTCGGGCCGATTCATTGGGTTGGCACTGGCCCTTGTCGCCGGACTATCCGTTTTTTTTCTATCTTCGCGGTCTGGGCTATTCCTGAGTCCATCCACGCTCGGCCCGGATATCGATATCTCCCGGCAACCCGTTCAAGACGTCTCGCTTTCACTTTCAGACTCACTGTCAGCGGATATAACACCAGCGAAAGCACCGCTGACCAGCCCTCTTCAGGCCACAATAAAGAACGTGTCTATGGAAACGGCGCCACCGACCAATCATTCTCAGGCCACAAGAACAGCTCCGGTAATTAACCCAATAATAGGCCCGGCGGCAGCCTATTCAGTTGATGCCCGTGACTACAACGTACTGGTCAACAATAATGACGTGCGTTTGACCACTCTTTTCGGCTTGAGCGTTCGAACAATTGTCATTGATCCCGGTCACGGCGGAAAAGATCCTGGCGCCATCGGCGCCCAGGGAACCATGGAAAAAGAGGTTACCCTGGATGTCGCCCACCGCTTGAAAAATCGTCTGGAAAAGAAATCGGCGGTTAACATTTACCTGACCCGAGAAACGGATGAGACCATGTCTTTATCCGACCGGGTTAAATTTACGAATGCAGTCGGTGCCGACCTGTTTATCTCTATTCATGTCAATTCCATTCCGGAAACCAGTATCAACACCATCGAGACTTATTACTTCGGGCCGCCCTCCGATGAAAAAACATTGCGGCTGGCCGAACGTGAGAACGCAGATTCAATGTATTCTTCCGCTGATTTCAAAAAACTGATTCAAAAAATCGGCAACACCATTAAGCAGCAGGAATCCCTTGACCTGGCCACCAGAATCCAGAGCAGTCTCTTTTCTAATATCCAGAAATATGATATAGACGTGCACAACTGGGGCGTAAAAGTCGCGCCGTTTTTGGTATTGCTGGATGTTGAAGCCCCGGCGGTGTTATCCGAGATTTCATGTATTTCTGAACTGGAAGAAGAAAAAAAACTCAATACGGCTGAGTATCGCGAAAGAATTGCGGCATTTATTGAAAAAGGAATTATCGCTTATCTGACCCCAAAACAGGTACAGGCACAAAGAGGAGATAAAGATGAGTTCAAAAAAAACGGTTAAGGATAATCTGATTGTGGGTGTTGATCTTGGCACTTCCAGAAGTGCTATCTCCGCAAATACCCGGAAAAAAAGATGGGTGGACAGTTATGTGGGCTGGCCCAGAGATTTTATCGCTAAAAAGGTGGTGGGCAAATCGATTCTCTTCGGTGAAGAAGCCCTGGCCAATCGTCTGTCTCTGGAATTATCCCGTCCCCTGGCTAGCGGTGTGATCAAGGAGGGCATCGAACGGGATGAGAAGGCTGTCCGAGAGTTGTTTAAACATCTTGTCGATCTTGTTAAGGCCAAGAAGAACAGCGCCGTCCGGGCGGTGGTCGGCGTTCCCGCCGAATCTCTCAAGGCGAACAAGATCGCCATTAAGAGTGCCTTTGCGGATTATACCGAATCCCTGATGGTCGTTTCCGAACCGTTTGCCGTGGCCTACGGACTGGATGCCCTGAACAACACCATGATCATCGATATCGGGGCCGGCACCATTGATTTCTGCATCATGCACGGCACGGTTCCGACGGATGAGGATCAGCGCACGATTTTAACCGCCGGGGATTATATTGATGAACAGTTGTTCAACGGCATGAAGGCGCGTTACCCCGGTGCTGATTTTAACATGGAGATGGTGCGTCGGTTCAAGGAAAAATTCAGCTTCGTGGGAGAACTGGAAGAACCGGTGGAGATCGATCTGCCAGTTGCATCGAAAATGACCCCCCATGACATTACCGAGGAAATGAAAAATGCATGCGAGAGCATTTTACCGGCCATTATCGAAACCACCCAGGAACTTATCTCGAATTTTGACCCTGAATTCCAGAATTTGATCCGAAGCAATATTATCCTTGCCGGAGGCGGCAGTCAGATCAAGGGGATCTGTTCTTACATGCAGGAAAAGTTAAGTGAAGATGGTCCCGCCGGTGTCCAGCGAGTGGAGGATC
This sequence comes from Desulfobacterales bacterium, assembly GCA_029938515.1. Classification (GTDB taxonomy): domain Bacteria; phylum Desulfobacterota; class Desulfobacteria; order Desulfobacterales; family QNYZ01; genus QNYZ01. The sequence goes on from JAOZUU010000532.1 coordinate 2,057, forward strand.
CCCTGTTTGCCGGCGCCGATGGCGCGCTCGCCCTGGCAAAGGATATGCCGGAATCATACTGGTCCGAAGATTAAATGGGGTAATTAATCATGGGTAAATCGATGAATGATGCTGATCGATTCTGGTTGTGCATGGATCAGCCGACCCATTTAATGAACATTGTCGGCCTGATGGAATTCGAGGCACCAGTCGAACTCGAACGCCTGCGGGCCACCATCGAAATTCGGCTCCTCGGGGTCTTCGATCGTTTTCGCCGACGCGTGGTACGGCCGGTATCGGGTCTGGGTGCTTTCGTTTGGTCCAAGGATCAGACATTCGATATCCGGGCACATCTTCATCGCCTGGCCCTGCCTTCACCCGGCGGGAAAGCTGAACTGAATGAAATCATCAGCGATCTTGCAGCCACACCGCTGGACATGAACAAACCACCCTGGCAGGTCCATCTCATTGAAAATTACGGTGATGGCTGCGTGGTATTGTTTCGCATCCATCATTGCATCGCCGACGGGATTTCCCTGATTCATGTTCTGCTTTCCCTGGCGGATAAATCGCCGGATGCTCCCTGGCCATCCGGCCAGCAACCGACCAAGGGGAAAAAGTCGCTGGTGCTGAAATCGCTGATCCCTTTTGATGCAATCCTTACACGCGTCCGACGTGCCCGAAAACAAACACGTAAAC
>JAOZUU010000533.1 GCA_029938515.1 Desulfobacterales bacterium
GCTGTATTTTTGTATGATTTTAACCGCTTCCTGATTGAGCGTCATCTGCTCAGGGGAGATCTCGGTGCTGAAACCGAGATAAAAAGGACCGAGAAAGGTGGGTTCCCCCTGGTATTGTTCATGGATGATGGTATGCGGGTGCGCGTAAAGCCAGCGCAACTGGGCCGTGGTCATGGATTGATCCGGCATGTTTTCAAAAAATTGTTCCAGGTTCCGGACATCTTCTTCCAGCAAATTTCCCCAGCCCAGGATGACATTGCCGTTGACCTTTACCTTGTATTGCCCACAGATACGCAGGGTCTCTAAAATATCCGCATTGGTGATCCCTTTGCCCATGAACCGGAGCATTCGGTCAGATGGAAATTCAATGCCGATACCCAGGGTGAGGGCAGGGAAGCCACCCTTCATTTTCGCCAGGGCATTTTTGAGGGCCTGGTTCTCCGCTTTGGCGGAACGCATGAACGTTCGGTATTCCAGATCGTTTCGCCGGGGCAGGCTCGGCAGGATTTCCCGGATGTTCTTGGGGGTGATGGATCCGGTATTCAACCGGACGATCTTCCTGCCCGGATGCGGTAATTGCGCGAACTCACAGTTCATTATCTCCCGACGGCGAAACAGGTCCCGGGGGGCTTCTTTTATGTTGCAATAGATGCATTTGCCCCAATAACAGCTATTGTCCAGGGTGTAGGACAAATAGATGGGACTCTCCGGATCAACCACGGCATGCGGCACTTCCAGCCGCCACCGGCCTGAAAAATTGGCGGTCCCAAAAATATCCTCGACGCTTTGACCGGTGATTTTCAGGTTCCCGGGGAAGCGCACATTGTCCCGGACCTGAAAATAGAGGGGATCCCAGGTATCCGGGGCGCATTCCCGTGAGGCGGTTACCGGCCCGCCAACGATAAACTCGATCTCCGGATAATGCCGGGACCAGATATAGGTCTGATAGAAGTGATTGATATAAGCGGCGCTTACATAAACAGTCCCCTTGTCTATCGGCAGTTTGCGGTCGGTATAGATTTTTTCCGAGTGCCATTTCGAGCTGTCGCCCTCATGCTCCACCCAGAAAAAATCACCTTTGCCCCGACAAAGATCATAGGTGTCTGAAAACCCGTTGGTCAGATCACAATACGAGCTTTTGGATCGGCTGAAAAATTGAACAAACAAAACGTTCTGCATCGAATGTACCCTTCCTTGAGTCCTTCCAATTTGATGCGTACTTGGGTAGCGTCAGAGTTACCCCGGAGCTCTTTGATTAGCCACAGACCCACACAGACCCACACAGACTATTTTTTTAAAACAGCGGTTTCTTAGCGCTTTAAAGGAAGAAATGCAAGGCGCATTCATCGGCTTTGAGTCGCCTGCGCTTATGTACTTCGCCCAAACGATTTTTCCAGGGCCTTCAGCGACCATCGAACCCAGGTGGGGCGGCCGTGGGGGCAGTGGGCGGGATTATCGCAGGCCATAAGTTGATCCAGAAGGGCCTGTTGCTCCGTTTCGGCCAGGTGTTGTCTGGCCCGCAGGGCGCCATGGCAGGCCATGAGGATGAGGCATTCGTCTAGGGATTGTTCCAGCCCGGGTCCATGTCCGGTTTCCGCTGTTTTTTCAAGTATTTCCCGGATCAGCGGTGCCATCTCACCCCCGCCCAGCAAGGCTGGAATGGCCTTCACCACGAAGGTGTTCTGCCCGAAGGGCTCGATTTCAAGGCCCAGCCGGGCCAATTCCGGCCGAATCCGATCGAGAATATCCGCTTCCGTGAAATTCAGCTCGATGGTTTCGGGTATCAGCAGCCGCTGAACCGGCCCTCTGCCGGTATGATACCGTTTTTTCAGATCTTCGAAGACAATCCGTTCATGGGCCGCATGCTGATCGATAATGATCAATTCTTCCCCGAATTCACAGAGGATATACGTACCGCGGAACTGGCCGATCATGCGAAGTTGCTGGGCGGTTGTTTCTTTTAAAAGTGGCGCCTGTGGGGATGGTTCCGGACGGTTTTGCCTGTTTTCACCGGATAAAATCGATCCGGGTCGGTCAAAACCATCCATTTTGGGAGCCGGACCGGGAACCGGCCGGGATGATGGCGGCGGGGGAAAATCATCGGGTGGTTTTTGTGCCGGCTGCGCCGGTTCGTAGACCGTTGTTGTTTCCGCCACCGTATCCCGCTTGAATCGATACTTATCCGGTTGCCAGACCGGTCTTTCACTTTGTTTCAACGTGCTTGCCACCGCTGTGGCCACCAGATCGTGAACCGCGCGCTGCCGGACGAAGCGGACCTCGTGTTTGGTGGGATGGACATTTACGTCCACTTCATCATAGGGGACATTCACGAAAAGAACGGCCAGGGGATACCGGCCTTTCATCAATCGTCCGGCATAACCCGAAAACAAGGCATGACGGATGACCCGGTCGCGCACCATGCGGCCATTGACGTAAAGATGGATCCCCCGGAAGGTACTGCGGAAAATATCGGGCGAGCCGATCCAGCCGGACAGCTTGATCCGGTTGGTTTGAGCGGTCACGGGATAGAGCCGGTTTTTTGCATCCCGGCCCAGAATAGCGGCGATCCGGTCGATGGGATCGGCCACGGCCGGCCAGTCCTTGAGGGTTTTTTCGTTGTGACGCAGTTGTATCCGGATTTCCGGACGGCCCATGGCCATGCCGGCCACCCCGTCGGCGATATGCCCCATTTCGGTATTCACCGTTTTTAAGAATTTGCGTCGGGCGGGCGT